>CAYWOP010000001.1:0-32134 GCA_964459935.1 uncultured Methanosarcinales archaeon
CGGCTACCTCTGCCCGCCGGGCGATGCAAACGCTTTCACAGAAAGGATCGCACAGTTGTTGACCGATGAGGACGAGCGGGAACGCATGGCGCAAGCGGCACGACAACGCGCTGAACGGTACCATCGAGAGGACAGCATCGAGAGGGTGCTGGAACATCACGAAGAACTCCTGCAGTAACTTGTAGCTGGAGTCCGACGCGGGGAAACGTTTATATACACGCGCACGTGCCCACGTAGTATGACAGAGTACGGTTCTGACAACATCAAGGTCCTCGGCGGTCTCGAAGGCGTGCGCAAACGCCCAGGCATGTACGTCGGCAGCACGGGAGAGAAAGGTCTTCACCATGTGGTCTACGAAGTGGTCGACAACAGCATCGACGAGGCCATGGCCGGATTCTGCGACGAAATAACCGTTACGATACACGAGGATAACAGCGTTACCATCGAAGACGACGGACGCGGCATACCCGTGACGAAGCACGAGAAGTTCGACAAGCCCGCCGTCGAAGTGGTCATGACCAAGCTCCACGCCGGAGGGAAGTTCGACAAGAACACGTACAAGGTCAGCGGCGGTCTCCACGGGGTCGGTGTGAGCGTCGTCAACGCCCTCGCCGAACGGTTCGAGGTCTGGGTGAAACGCGACGGTAATGAATATCATCAAGCCTTTGAACGCGGAGAGCCGGTCTCCGAACTTGAACAAGTGGGGGAAACCGAGCTGACCGGGACGACGATCACGTTCAGACCCGACCCCGAGATCTTTGAGAATATCGACTTCGATTTCGATACCATAACGACACGACTCCGCGAACTCGCATTTCTCAACAAAGGCCTTCGCATATCGGTGCACGACGAGCGCAGCGACGAGCACGAAGAGTTCCGCTTCGAAGGCGGGATCAAGAGCTTCGTCGAATACCTCAACAGGAACAAACAAGGCCTGCACGAACCATTGTACATCAAGGACGAGGAAGAGGATATCGAGGTGGAACTCGCCATGCAGTACACGGACTCCTACCAGGAGAGCGTGTTCACCTTCACGAACAATATCAACACGGCGGAAGGCGGCACCCACCTCACAGGGTTCAAAGCCGCGATGACCCGCACCATGAACCAGTACGGTGACGAGGACTTCGCGAGCCAAGACGTCAGGGACGGGCTCACAGCCATCCTCTCACTCCGCGTACCGGAACCACAGTTCGAAGGACAGACGAAAACAAAACTGGGCAACTCCGAAGTCAAGGGAATCGTCCAGAGCATCGTGGGCAACGCGGTGAAGACGTACCTCGAAGAACACCCGGACGAGCGGGACGTGATCATCGAGAAGATCGAGAACGCTGCGCAGGCGAGGAAAGCCGCGGAGAAAGCGAAGGAACTCACCCGGAGGAAGACCGCGTTGGAGAGTACACATCTTCCGGGGAAGCTCGCCGACTGCCAGGCCCAAGACCCGAGCGAAGCGGAGCTTTTCCTTGTGGAGGGCGACAGCGCGGGAGGAAGTGCGAAGCAAGCCCGAGCGCGCGAGTTCCAAGCCATCCTCCCGTTGAAGGGAAAGATACTCAACGTAGAAAAATCTCGGCTGGACAAAGTCCTGTCGAACGACGAGATAGCCGCGATGATCAGCGCCATCGGCACGGGCGTCGGCGAAGAGTTCGAGCTGGAGCAGGCCAGGTATCATAAGATAATCATCATGTGTGACGCTGATACGGACGGGAACCACATCACGACCCTCATACTCACCTTTTTGTTCAGATACATGCGACCGCTCATCGAGCGCGGCTTCGTCTACCTCGCACAACCACCCCTCTATCTTATACAGAAAGGCAGTTCGAAATACTACGCGCAGGACGAAGGGGAAAAGGAAGAACTCATCAAGGAACTCGGCACCAGCGCATCCGTTCAGCGGTACAAGGGCCTGGGTGAGATGAACCCGAGTCAGCTCTGGGAGACCACGATGGATCCGGAGAACAGGATCGTCAAGCGCGTGAACATAGAAGATGCGGTCCTCGCCGATGAGATCTTCAACACGCTCATGGGCGACAGCGTCGAACCACGACGAGAGTTCATCCAGCAACACGCTGACCAAGTCGTCAACCTAGACGTCTGATCCAACTTCGTTCGGCGTACTCGGAATTTCTCCGTCGACAGAGTTCTTATCTTCTTAAATGGAGTTAGATGTAAGCACGCCATGGACTGGTTTGCAGAACATTTCGGCAGTCTGGCGTCTATCGCAGGAGTTTCCATGGCGGGACTGCTCTGCTATACCGCGTCTGAAGTCGATGAACCCGTGTACCACCGCGTTGCCAGGGGAGAAACGCTCCATGAGATATACAGGGACCGGGCAGAGAATATGGATTGGAGCTCATTCAAACGCTTGAACCGACATATAGCGGAGCAAAACGGCTCATACGATCGATTGTACGTCGGAGATAGCGTGCGAATCTCGTCACCTCTCTCGGATGTTTCGCTAACGCACTGGAGTTCCGTTGACGATATTGTGGAACTCCTCACAGAACATCCAGGACTCGGCGTTGATGCCCAACGCTTTAGCGAGGGGAACAGCCCAGCAGATCACGGTCTTGAGTACGAAACGGTGGACTTGCACACCATTGATAACGTACGCATTTCAGGCTATTACACGCCTCGGAATGGGGAGGATGCGGTTGTACTGCTCCACGGCAAAGGGATGAACAACACGACCATGTTACAATATACAGATTTCCTCGCCGAGTCGGGATACAGTGTCTTACAGATAGATTTTCGAGCACACGGTCATAGCTCTGGTACACGCGTAACATACGGGGCCAAAGAACGTCTCGACGTAAAAGCATGCATACAGTATCTACAAGATCGGGGCAAGGAAGACATAGGAGTTCTCGGCAACTCTCTCGGAGCGAGTACCGGCCTTATATCCGCCGCCGACTACGAAGCGATCGATGCGGTCATCGCAGAATCCCCGTATGCTCAACTCGCCAACGTCGCTCATGCACCGGTATCTGATGGATCAAGAGTGGCCAAACACCTTTTCGTAAACACGCTCAGAACCTATGCTACCTTGTCTACCGGTATCGATTATTTTGACACTGACCCGCTCGACTACGCTCATGCCGTCGAAGAACCTGTGCTGTTGATACATGGAACCGAGGACAGGATTACCCGCCCTGAACATTCCAAAAACCTACACGAACGGGTTGCGTCTTCAGAACTCTGGCTTCGGCCTGGGAGAGGCCACGTACCGTCGCAGAACAGTTCATCAACTGTATATGAAAAACGCGTATTAGAGTTTTTCGCGAGTGCTTTGTAGGAAGTCATCTCGTGGGTCGTAGATAAGAAGCGGCAGAGAAAGTGTTCTGCACGTATTCATCAGCTCCGAGATCTATCTCTCCGTTAGCCTGCCAGGCGAACTGGTCCTGCAAACTGGATGGGGTCGAGGATTTCGCCTTCCAGTTAAAGATCCGAGGACCGTACGGCCAGCTCTTCACAGTTGCCTGCAATGCCTGTCTTCCTGCCCAGCCGTGCTGTTTCGCTTGCATATACCGTTTCGCCATCAGCAGCACGGTTGCTTTCCCAGCTGTCTCCATGTCGTGTATCGTTTCTTCGTTGATGTTCCACCGCTCTCGTTCCTCCTCGGTGAAATTTTCTTTTACTGTTATCTGGCTCGGTCCTCTGCTGACCTCACCTCTGCCCAGCCAGGAAGCCACGATATCCAGGGAACCTCGGTCAAAGGTATTGAAGAGGTAATCTGCCTTCCGCACACCATCGTTATTCGTCCGCCACTCGGTTTCCACCTTCATTATGCCGAAACTGAGTTCCGCCAGGGCGTTGATTTTCTGGTTTGCCAGACCGAAGCGCTTCTGCACATAGGGTGCGGCTTCGTCGATACCGATAACGTATTCTACGAGATCGGTGCGCAGCAGATGTGGGTTCGTGATTTTATAGTTGGCGTTGATATATTTATTTGCGGACTCGTGAGAGATCTCATTGTCGATGAAATCGTAAATGACGGAGGTGCTCGCCGCCCAGACAATCTGAGAGTGGGAGCGGTTTTGAGAGGTGAGTAAATCTCGTGCCCTATCGTAGTGAAGATCTCCTTTGATGTTGTGGGCTATGACCCTCGTACCGTTCGGGCGTACTTCCGCGACGATACCGACATGGGTATTGAATGTGCGGCTCTCTTGAGATATCCCTTCTAGAAATGCCCTTGCCTGGTTAACGCTTTTTTCATAGTACAACCCTACTATATCGCCAGTCTGCAGCTTTTGCACATTAAAGTCTGTGCGTTGCGGGAAGAAAGATCTTACCTTGTCGGCATGTGCTGTGTTCAGCTTTGCATACACTGTTTCCTCGTCGTTATTGCTGCGGAGTTCCTTGAATTCTTTTCGCATCTTTTTATGCAGTTGCTGTATAGCGTTCTTATTGGATGCATAGATATCTGGGAAGAGGTTTAGCTTTTGCTCGGCACCTATCTTGCGAAGAATGTCCAGGACGTACTGGAACGTGCCTTCTTTATTCGTCAGATTGTCCAGCATGTTCCAGGCATTACCTACGATTCCCAGGTTTGTGACAAATTCTCTACTCCAATCCGTCCGGTCGGCGAACGCGTTGATGACCCACTTCGCGCAGCCGCGTTCGTCCACTTCTTCAGCGTTGATATGCATGGACTCTACACTTTCCACGGTCTCTCCTGAGGGATTCGAAGTAGTCGGTGAGGCCGCGGTTCCGGCGGTGACTGCGGCGAGCAGGGCGAAGCCGGTTACGAACTTCTTGGTGTGCTGTCGCAGTCCTTGGAGAACGTTCTTGGTCTCGCCGAAGGCTTTGTTCGCTTTCTTCTCTATCTTTTTCACGGCGCGCTGCGTCCGTTTCCTGTTCTTGTTCTCTTGGGTGGCCGTTTTCCGCACTTCTTTCTCGACCTGTTCTGTTTCTCGCTCTAATCGCTGTTTTTCCTGGTCTGCCTGTGTTTCCAGATTCTTTGCTTTGCTTTGAATCTCCTCATCGGTCCTTGTCTCGGTTTCCACATCTTGAACAGTTTGTTCTACAGCCTCTTCTTGCTCCTCAATCTCCCTGTAGAAAGCATCGAGTTGCTCTTCTATATCTTCGAGTCGTTGCTCGTACTTGTTCTGTTCCAATGCCGTTTTCACGATGAGATTTGCCGAGGCGCGCACACGATGGTCGCATGCTTTCAAGAGATTATCTATTTGTTTGCTGAACTGCTGCACGAAGGTGCGAAGATCTTCGTCCTCATCAGTTTCTCCGTATACCTTGAGGATTTTTTCGAAATCTGTGACGAACTCTTTCAATATCTCGTTTTCCCGCTGTGATTCAGGATTCTGTACGTCCAGTTCGTCCAGTTGTTTCTTGATATGTTCGCACATGTGGATGAATGAGCTGACGCGTTGATGGAGTTCCTCCAGTGTGTCTTTGATATCCTCTGCATCCCCTGTGATCTGTTTCTTGAAACTATTCGTTCGTTGGATGACCTTCTGGAGTGACTTTTCGGATATATCCCGTTTGAACTCTTTCAGGGCTTGGACTTCTCGCTGTAAAACGCGATCCACGTCGCTCAGTAAGTCGTCGAATTCTTCGTTAATATCCTCGACAATCTCCGTTATATTCTGGTGGAACTGTTGGAGTTCTGTACTGAGCTGTTCGGTGTCGTCCACACTTCCGATCTCCTGCGTCGTAAGATCTGGTTTTGACGGGGTGGTTTGCGCGAACCGTCGGGCATGTTCCCCGAGTTCCTGTAACGGAAGGGCTTCGAGGGTCTTTATGAGTTGCGCTAGGAATGACTTCGTGATGGTTATTGGTTGGCGAATATCGTACAGAACTTCCCTGTGTTCTTTCTGTATTATCGATTCACAGAGGGAAACAATATCTCGTATATCGTCCAGCTCTGCTTCGAGCTGTTGACTATAGCTGTTTAGCGTTTCCTCCTCCTGATGTTCTATGTCTTGGAGTTGCTGCAGCAGGGAATCAACTTCGTTCTCGTCCTTGGCATCCTCAATCCGATTTTCTAATCTCTTGGCCGTTTCCCCGAGGTCTTCGACTGTGGATTCTGTACTCTGTAAATCCTGCATCAATTCGTTGACATGGTGCGCTTCGTTGAGAAGTTGCTGCTCGTAATACTTCGTGTCTTGTCGTAGACGATCGCTACCTTTCCACGGGTTACGGAGTAGGGTTCCGTAGCGTTTGGCCCCTTCTGCCATGGTGGAAAGGATGCCCATATATCATACAGGTCATAGGTACCATTTAAAGTTTCCTTAGATAGCTCACACCAACCTTTTTAAAACGAGTCACGTTTCACCACGAATATGCCAGCAACACTCCAAGCGAAGAAAAAGGAATGGCACCCGATCATCGCACCCGACCGGTTCGATAATGAAAAGATCTGTGAGAGCTACGTCGCCGACAGCGACGACCTCGAAGGTCGGAACGTCACCGTCAACATGCGCGACGTCACGGGTGACAAGCGCACGCAGAACATGGAGATCGATTTTCTCATCACCGACGTGCAAGAGGGCAAGGCCCGCACGATGGTACAGGGCTTCAAGGTCCTCGACGGCGCGATCAAACGCTACATCCGCAAAGGACGGAGTCGCGTGGACGATAGCTTCACCGCGACCACCGCGGACGGAAAGCGAGTCAGGGTCAAACCGCTCGTCGTCACGTACAACCGCGCTCCTGAAGAGGTACTGACGAAGATCCGCAAGCGGACGAAAGAACGCATCCGCGAGCTCTGCGAAGAGAATGCCTATGAAGGAGTGCTGGACAACGTGTTGAACTTCAACGTGCAGGACGAGCTGAAGGAAGATTTGAGCGAACTCCACCCGGTGCGGAACTTCGAGATCCGCGCATTCAGACTTCTATGAGCCTCTACGTCGCCGATTACGAACTCGAACTCGCGAAAGCACGCGACGCGATCCGGGAGAACGAAGCGGAGCGCGTCCTGTTGCACATGCCGGACGGGGTCAAGCCCAAGGCGGACGAGGTCATCCAGGAGCTCCAGTCCTCCGTCGAGCATGAGTTTGACGTACTGGTCTGGGGCGGTTCGTGCTTCGGCGCGTGCGACCTTCCGGTGGAAGCTGAAAATGTGGGTGTCGACCTACTGATACACTGGGGGCACAGTCGGTGGAAGGTGACCAAAGAGGAGCGACATCCGGACGACCTTTAATCCATCTCCTCGAAGAACTCCTGTTTCTCCAACTCTTTCGTGTGATCTGTCAGGTGAGAATAGTGCTCGCGAGTGTACGCGGCCAGGTCCGACTCACTTCCCAACCGGTGATAGAGCTCTTTGATCTCCTGAAGGCGGTCCACGAGTTCGTCCCGATCGGACCGGTCCTTCGCCTCGTGGGCGGCCCCGATGTGCTCGATGAGCTGGAACTTCGTATACAGCTTCTCCGCCTCCCTGCTCAACGTTTCCTTGAACTCCTCATTCGCGTCCTCCGCTCGCATGTACACGTCCATCTTCTCCACTAGTTGATCATAGAGTTCGCGTGCTGCCTCGAAATCGGTCGCGTCCAGTCGATCATGTGTGGAACGGATGAGGTTGTAGAAGCCCGTCCTGTTCTTACGGTGGGTCTGGTCGATCCGCTCCTTCTCTTGTCCTGTCTCGTCCGTCGGGAAGACGTGTTGGGAGACGATGCGATGCGTCGTTTCTCGATTCCGCAGATAGGCGTAGTACCCTGTGAGTGTGAGTAGCAGTACAAGGCCGACAACGGTCGCCGCCTTCGCAGACCCTCCGCTGCCCCCTGTTTGGGTCGCTACCTGTCCCGTCACCGCGTTCGTCTCGTTCCGCTCCGGCTTCGTCAGGATGACCGTCGAGGACTGTTTCACATCCGCAAGACTGGTCACCGCGTCCACGCTGTACCACACGTCCTTTGCATCGAGCGATGCTTCCTCCCACTTCACCACGGGATCTTCTTCCAGTACCACCGGTTCCTCGGAGAAACGGATATCATCTACCGTTCTCGCAACGCTCTTCGGCACGTTCTCCACGACGACCGAGTCGTTCACCACAGAGTCTGTGGTTATCGCTTTGTGGATTAAGGTGCGCTTGTTTGTTTTGACCGTGTCGTGATACGTTATCCGCCCTGTGAACGCGTCGAGCCGTACCGAGGCCCGGTCCTGCAGTTGCCGCATGTTCTCGGTATATCCTTGGAGTTCCGCATCGGACATGTTGAAGCCGACGGTGATATGCTCCACCGCGTGTTTCACCTGCCCGCTCATCGGTACGTGGTCGTGACGTACGCTACCGGTAATCTCAACCTCTTTCGGGACGGAACGCATGAACGTTTCCGACCGGTCCAGTATTGACTCGATGCGTTCCTGCACCGTTCCCTTGTCCAGTTCTGCGAGTCTGAGCTTGGCGATCTCTTGTATCAGTCGTTGCATGTCATTCTTCGCCTGCTTGGCCTCCTCTATCAGGTCGAGTCGTGAAACGAGGGTTACCCGGCGTTGATTGTCGTATGACCGGAGTTGTTCGATCGCTTGCTCTATCGTGAAGACGTTCTGCTTCAGTATCTCACGTGTCTCGTTCAGTTTCCGTTGCGCGTCTCGCGACGGAGATCCTTCCTGCGGGGCGAAGGAGATCGACAGTTCGTCGCTTAACGGACCGACGTTCCCGCCCTGATCGACGGGAGCGATCTTGTAATGATACGTGGCGTTGGGCAGGACGTTCCGGTCCACGAATGTCGTCTCGACCGTTTCTGTGTACGTATCCGTCTTACCAACTCCCGGCTCGTTGGAGCGGTAGATGGTGAAGTGGTCGACGGTCTCCCCGCTGTAGTACCAGGTGAGCTTGGCTGAGAGGTTCGCTTTCTCCACGGATGCGCTCTCTACCGGGGGTGGTGGTTCTGTGTCCACGAGGAACATCTTACCGCTCGTTATCACGGTCCCCTTGAGATCGGTACGGTCCGTGGCGGTGAACGAGAAGCTCCCGACATCACTGTTCACGTCCTCCGGTATGGAGATATAGCCTTGCCAGTCCGTTCCGGAGCCTGAGAGTGACACGTCTTTGATATCGCCGTCGTTGCTGAAGCTGTACTCCAGCGTTGGTTCGAGCACCGGCTCCGAAGTAGTGAGGCGGACCTCGTACGTGCCGGCGTTGAGCCGTCCGTCTCCGTCTTCGATCGCGATACGCGCCGTTGGTCGTAGATTCGCGTGGAACGTTACGGGTTTCGGCGTGCCGGTATTGCCCCACTGATCCTTGCACGCGACATAGAGTGTGTAGTTCCCCTGCGTATCGCGGTCCAGCAACTGCGTGTGGTTGGTTCCTCCGGTCTGCGAGAACTCGTTTTCCAGTGTTCCGTATGCTCCGTTAGTGGTGCCGTAGCGACAGGTCGCTATCTCGTCCGTCGCGACTTCTACGCGGATGGGCGTCCCTCGGAACGAACCGTTCGGTGAGCGCATATCGATGGTCGGAGGACTCGTATCTAGCATGAAAACGGTGCCGGCATTTGCGGTGGCGTTATCGAGTTGGCAGGAGACGTTGAGCTGGTACACGCCGTCTTCTAGGAGCACGGTGGTCGTCCAGTGCTCGTCGTCTCTGGTGAGGTCATCCGAGGTGGAGTCAAGGCTGTACTGACATGAATCGGCCCGCCAGTTCGTCGACGCTCGGATAGCTATCTCTTTGCTCCCGACCGTGTCCGTTTCGGGTCGTTCGATGAACGCTCGGAACGGGACGTCGAGTACTTGCACGGTGCGGTTCTTGCTGGACTCGTTTGTGCGGAACGTGAACGTGTACGTACCGCTGTCCTGACGACCGGTCTCCCACTGGTAGCTTTTATTCGTGGATACGATGCTCCCGTCGCGCAGGATGGTGTGGTTCTCCCCGGTCGAGTTGATGAAGCGTGCAGTGACCGTCTCACCTTCGCGCACCGTCGTATTGATATGCGTGTCGAATGCGTGGATCGTGGGTAGGAGAAGTAGCAATCCGAGCAGGACTGGCGTGGCGCGTTGGTTCATCGCTTACCGTGGTATCTGGTCGAGTACGTCGTCGTCGCGCTCGAGTTTCTCTGCGATCGCCTCTTCAAGATACGCGTTGAGCGTCGTGTCCTTGATGGTGGAGATCACCTTCGCCTTCGTGTGCAGGTCTTCGTCCAGTCTGATATTTACTCTTTGTTCGCCCATGTATTCACCTCTGGTCGGAACCGTGGTCGTCCACGCATGATGGTCATATAAATATGTTTGCACAGAAATAACGAAGCTATCTAAGTGGAAAAAGTGTCGAAATGATGGAGATGATAGGAATGATTGCTATGATTCTTGCACGTCGTCCTCTATCTCATCCTCCACGTGGTCGATCTCATCGTAGAGCTCCTGTTTGTTCTCGTAGTGCTTGTAGAGCATCTTGAGCTTGTCGTAGATCCGCTGGATGATGGGGTGTCGCGAGGCGAGCTCCTGGAAGTCCTCGTTCGTCTCGAGCGCGTAGACCTCGTCACAGAGCTCCCGCTCCAGTCCGTACGGTTTCGCCGTCTCCGTGTACCTGTCGTAGAGCCGCATCATATCGTCATACACCTCTTGGAGGCGGGGGAACTCGTCGAACAGTGAGGAGAGCTCCTCGTCGGAGACGGCGCGTTCGATCTTCTTCGCGAGTTCCTGCTCGAGTTCCCGTATCTGCTGGTTCTCACGTCGGATGAGCTTCTCGAGCTGTTGGTGATGGTCATCATTCATCTTCTTGACGCGCGCCACGAGTTCCTCTTTCCGCAGTTCGGTCCGCCGGATGATGTAGTAAATGAGCAGGGGGAGGACGAAGACGAGGAGCAGGAGCCACCAGATGTGCTGGTATCCTTTCTCGCAGAGGACGAAGTAGTACGTATAGAGGTAGCTCAGCACCGCTATACCGCTTGCGACGGCGGTGAAGATGTAGAAGCGGCGTCGTTCCGATATCTTCTCCTTGATCAGCTCGATGTCGCGTTCCGTGGATTCGTTCGCCTCTCGAGTCTGCGCGATGCTGCGGAGTTTCTTCCGCATGAAGTACCACCGAGTAGCGATCGTGATGATCGTCAACGCGATGAGGATGTAGAGGTTCCTGTTGAAGAACTGCACGTTCTCCTTGCAGACGAAGGAACTTGTCAGCGTCGTCGGCTCCTCTGTCGTCGGACACTTCGTGTCACACGGCCCGCCGCAGTCGACGCCTTGCTCGCCACAGTTCTGCAGGTCATCAGAGCAGTAGATCGAGCTGTTGTCACAGGTCATGCGGCGGCACGTCCCGTCGATGCAGTAGTTGCTCCGGCAGTCACTGTGCTCCTCGCAGGAGCTTCCCAGCGGGCAAAGTGGACATTTCCCCCCGCAGTCGACGTCCGTCTCCAGTCCGTTTTGCACGCCGTCGTTGCAGGTCGGGATGTACGTGCAGTTCTGCTTGGTCGGTGGTTTGTCCTCCTCCTGTCCACAACTGTTCATATCGACGCAGGATCTGTTCTGCGTGCCGTTGATGTTACATTCGCTCCATTCGGTACAGTTCCACGATGGATCGCAGGTCTCGCGCGGTTCCTCCTGGAACAGTCCCTCTCCTGCAGCGCCTCCGGCACCGCCAGCTCCGCCTCCGCCGGCGCCTCCGCCCGCTCCGCCGCCAGCCCCGCCACCGCCTTGTCCACCGGCTCCTCCGGATCCGCCTTGATCGCCTCCGCCGTCCGTTGTCCCGTTTGTACCGTTCACAGAGGCGTTCGTCGTGCCATTAACGCTGCAGTCTTCAGGGCACGTGTTGCTGTCCTCGAACTTGAAGTCACAGAGGTTGTCGCCGCAGGTAGGGTATGGAATAGTGAGGTTGACTTTGGTGAATGCTCCCTTCTCGTACGAGACGTTCCGCCACGGCTTCGCCGGTTCACCGTCGATCTCGAACGTGAGCCGGTCTCCTGGATCGGGTCCTTCTTCCGTGCTCGTCTCAGGATCGTCGCCGGTACAGCTCAGCAGGCCGTACTTCCCCTCCTGCTCCATCGTGAACGAACCACATTCCGTACCGTTCTCAGTGCTCACGGTCACGGTCTTCCCCGCGGAGGCGTTCCCGTTCGAGTCGTACACGTGCCCGTAGAGGTCGGTGGGGCGAGGAGGGAATGCCACTGCGCTCGTGACGAGTATCACAGTGAGCAGTATCAGCATGGTTCTCCGCATCTCAGCTCACCGTCCACGTCGTGTTCTTCGTAGCGTTGATCCAGTACCCTCGTCCGGGCCTGGTCTCGTTCAGTTCCTGCGTCTCGTTCGGTACGTGGACGAGGAACGTTTTGGAATCGGGATCGTACCCGACCACTTTCGTATAATTGTCTATGGAGTCGAAGACATCGGGAACGGGTCGAGACTCGTTCAACGGGTACCCGACGAAGTTGTATCCTTCAGTGAGTGCGATGTCGGTGGTCGCGAGCACACCGTCGCGGTCGAACGTCGATGTGCTGTTGACGACGATCCAGTACGCGTTCCTCCTGGTGAAGAACTCAAGGTCCTGTACGGTCCAGTTCGGCAGGTTCGGATTGTATGTTCTCCAGGGATCGGCTTCTCCTTCTTTGTACGTCCGGACGCTTCCCAAGTCCTCGATATCCTGCACGATATCGCTCCGGGGGACGAAGTCGCCGATGCAGAAGAAGGAGACCAGGTTCGCCCCTTTCCGCAGTGTGATGTTGCAACTCGTGTTTGCTGCACCGCTCACGTTCACGGTCGTCGCCACTTCTCCTGTTATCGTGGTGGCGCTCCGCTCGGGCGGGTGCACGTGGCCGAGTATGATCAGGGCTATCACTGCCACGAGGAGCAGCAAGGCGATCTCAGTCTTCCTCCGCATCCTCGTCCACCCGTTCGAAATCTATGTACCACCGTTCCTTCTCCGCATCATAGGAGAAGATGACCTCGTGATCTTCATCCGGATCGATGGCGAACAGCAACGGTCTCGGGATCGTGGTCTCGTAGGAACCTCCTCGCGGGTAGAGTTTCCGACGGAACTCCATGCGTGCATCACAGCGCCGCTCATTTATAAATTTACTTATTATATTGCTTACGAATATACTTATTACTTTACTTATTTCAATTGCACTCAAGAATACATATGCATGCTCGTTTCACTCCTCTTTCCGTCGGCGACGGATGATGAGGAGGATGAGCACAATCGCTACCGCGATGAGCGCGTAGAAGAGGTAGTCTCCGCTGGTCTCCTGATACGCGAACTCGGCGCGTTTTTCCTTGATAAGTGCGAGCTCCCGTTCACCGTACCGTGCGCGTACGGTGATCTCCTGATTGTCCTCAACGTCTGCTTCGGAGAGCTCTACGGGTACCGGTATCGTGGCCGATTCGCCTGGCGGGATCTCCGTCACGTCGGTGGCGCTGACGGTCACTTGCTCTTCGTTGAGCACGAGGTCGACGAGCTCTATATCCACATTTGTCGTCACCTCTCCGATGTTGTCCACGTGTACGCGGAATTCCTGGCTGCCCCGGTCGTAGACCAGGCCGGTGAGGTTGATCTGTGAGTTGTCCGAGATATCGATTGTGTCAAGCGGTACCGAGGTTTCCAGTTGGTTCTCTAAAGAATCGGGTGATTCGCCGTAGACCGTGAAGATGGAGGCGTTCGTCGCGTTGGCCGGTAAGTTCGTGGGGTACGTGACGGTCCGCACGTCGTTCTCGCCCAGGAAGACCGATGTGTTATCCCCGACGCTGGTTAGTGTTGTTCCTTGGTCGTCGGTGAGGGAGATCGTGGAGCGGAAGTACGTCGCTAAGTCCTCCGTGTTCTCATACGTGACCTCTAACTCACTCGTGCCTTCGTTGAACACGGCCGAGGTCACCGACATGTTCAATGAATAACTGGGAAGTGGGAATCGGTCGAGATCCTCCACCTCTGAGATGGACCCCTGTGGAGAGCGCGCTCCCTGGGCGAACTTCACGAAAACGCTCAGGCCGAGTTGGCGCCGCACGAACGTCGCGGCATCGATGAGCTCGTTCCCCACGAGGATACCCACACTGATATCCGAATCCTGGATGAAATCCCGCACCTGCGACGGCACGTTCTGCCGGCCGATGAACACGACAGGATCACTCCCAGACATGATGCTCTGCTCGATGAACTCGCCGTTGGTCAGGATGGCCTGCGACGCGGATTTCACGTCGAGATACCGCTCGACCATCGCGATATTGTTATCAAAGCGCCCTCCCTCGTTTATCGTCTCGGGGTCGAACTGCTGGAGCGCTTGTCGTACTTCTCTGTCAACCCGGCCCAGTATGATTACATCGTCCGGTTGTCGTTCCTCCAGGAAGTCCTGCACCGCTCCGATGGACAGTTCGTCCGCGAAGAGGACGTACCGGTTACTGCTCACGGCGTAGGGCGCTGCCGAGATCGCGTTGTACCCGTAGGAATCATCCATGACGATGAACCGGGTCACGTTGTCCAACCGCCGCGCTAGTTCAAGGTTGACGTTGTCGTACGTGTACTCCGTGGCGTTGTTGTACCCGTCCGAGAGGAGGATGGACTCGTAGCCGACGACGAACGGATCTTCTTCTGAGCTAATGACCTCCACGTTGTTCTTATCCGTGGAGATGCTGTTCAGCAAGGTCGTGCTGTACTGCGTGCTGGTGAGGAAGTCACTGTCCACACCTTGTAGATTGGCGTAGAGCAGGGTGGAGTATACGTCTTGCCAGGACGCGGAGTTTGCGATGACGTGGTCAGGAGCGGCCGATGCCGTGGCTGCTAGCAGTAGGAGGACGAGGAGAAAGAATCGGAATCGCTTCAACCCACCATCACCTATACGGTCAGCCTCGGCCATTCTATATAAATGTTGCGTGCGCGAACCAGGGAAAGGTTTTTATACGCGCGCAGCACAGATTGCTTAAAAAGGGGTGGGATGTATAGCAGGACTGCTTGACCGGATAGAACAGTTCTTCACGGGCGGTACGCAGGAACGTTCGGAGGACGAGGATCCGCTTCCGTCGCCTGCGCGTTCCCTCTACGGGGACACGGTGGATGACACCACTGAGAGGAGCGAAACTCAGGACGAGCACGCGCAATCCAAAACGCCTTTAGATAGAGCGAAGCAGGATCAAGATGCAGCCGACACTTCGGATGCTCCCGACGAACTGCCCGATATGCAGTTGGACGTATCCTCGGATGACAGGGAGGACGATACAGAGAGCGATGATACAGGAGGGCACGAGGAACATACCATCGTGCAGGATGAGCTGGATGAACGTGAACGGAGCACGAGAGAGCGGAGAGCCGAGTCATCCGGTGGTTATACGGAGCGAACCACCACTGATTTCGATGAGATGGTGAGCGGTATCTACGAGGAAGGGGAGCTTTCCGCAGTGGAAGAGCACGGTGACGTGGCGGAGTTCGGCTTCTTCTCCGAGTTCCAGACCTTCCTCGAACGGAACGACATCCACATGGTAGGGGACGAGCTTGTGCAGAAGGATTTGCTGAGCGAGATGAAGCGGTACCATGAGGACGGGCGCGACGAGGATATCTACTTCCACACAGAGGAGATCAAGGAGGACCTTCGTGAGCGGCTACAAGAGCTCCGTTCGCTCGAGCATGACTGGTTCGAGCACAAGGAGGCGTTGGCAAGGGAGGAGTCGCGTCTGCTCGAGACGGAAGAGCAGATCGAGGACGCCTTGGGTGATGTGCGTGAGCTCGTGGCGGAGCTTCGGGAGAAGTCGCAAGCCTCGGCGACGGTCGACGAGGAAGAGTATTTCCACGTTACCGACGGTTCTGTGGTGAAATCGCTGCGAGATCTCCGGACTGCACTCAGTGTGATGGACGACGATATCTTCAAGTATCACGTTGAGGATGGCAATGATTTCGCCCGGTGGGTCGAAGAAGTGTTCGATGATGCGACGCTCGCCGAGGAGCTACGGAAATGTGAAACGCGGGACGAGATGATTCAGGTGTTGCAAAAGCATCTAAAGTAGCTTTTCTAACGTTTTAACGGTTCTTTGTGCGATACGGTGTTGCTGTGCTGCTTTGTTTTAGTACCTAATTAGATACACTACTTACTAAAATCAACGAAAGAACTATCAAAATATTTATATATCGGTATACTGATTCGTATATCAGAATAGTAATCATCCAGGCGCACGGATAACTGTACGAGGTGATGACCGATGGTAACTGCAGAGAACAGTAAAGACACAGCACTGATGACACTGCTCGCGATCCTAGTCATAACTATCTCCGCGGGCGTGACGCACGCGATCGGCGAACCGGGAGGTCCGGACACGCTGGAAGAACAGCGGACGGAACGGTACACGACGCTCGACCCTAACACAACACAGGCTCAGGCCGGTAACCTTACCGAGCTCAACATGACGGCCACCTCAGCGACGAAGGGCTGGCAGGGCTTCTTCGGGAACATTTCCGGTACGATCACATTGGAAGATAGTGACGGCGACACGTTCTACGACTGGACCACCAACGAACCGGAAGGCGAAGTCTACGCGTCCACGAACGAAACTATTCAATGGAGCACGACGCGTTGCTTCGGTTTCAATGATGACGCTTCGCTCAACACCGAGATCAATCTGTCAACTGAAGAAAATCGAACCGGGTTCAACGCGTCTGACGAGGACGGGATCGACGAAACATTCGATCGAACGGATCATCCTACGTTCTACGTTGGTACAAACAAGATATCCGGTTCCACGTGTCCCAGCACGAACCCGTACGTGAACAACCAGTCGCAGACGAGTGACTTCTACAACGTGCTCCTGGAGGACGACGGCGAAAGCCTGATCTTCACCAGCATCCTCGAGAACCGTGACCCGGCGAACGACACGGACAAGGTCGGCTACGACGGGAACACGTATGACTTCCAGATGCTGACCGCGGAGGACGAGCACACACAGGCAGCGGCAGGATCCACCACCTATTACTTCTGGGTTGAGATCGAGTAGGGTCATCACCTTCTGCCTGTACCCAAGGGGTTCATCCCCTTGGCGGCAGGGGGCTTTACCCTCATGAAATCGAGAACCATAGTCATAGGAAGCGTACTCGCGTTGGCCGCGTTCTTCCTCTTCCCGCTCTCCTCCGCAGCACCACAAGGAGCGAGGATCTCGGACAACGCGACGGCAAGCCAACCCACGTCCCCACCTGACAATCGCACAGACGACGGTGGCACCATCAACACCCTCATTCTGGACAGCACGCAACAGAACAACGAGTGGAAGGCGTACGTCGGGAACGTCACCGGTAAGCTCACCCTTGATGATGGGAGCGGCAACAGCATCTACGACTGGAGCCTGGACGACACGAACATAGAGGGCGAAGTGTACGTCAGTCGGAACACGAGCATAACTTGGGGGAATGTGAGCTGCGCGAGTCAGTCCACAATCACCGCGGAAGAAGAAGCACTAAACATCAACAGTACGGACAGTGACAGTATCAACAACACGTTCAATGCTACGAATCACTCTTCTATGCAGGTTGGCGCGGAACCAATAAGTGCGGACTCTTGCAGGGCGACCGCCACGTATGTGGATGATTCATCGCAGACTGTGAACAAGAACGCTACGTTCCAGGAGATCTTGCTTGAGGATGAGGATACGAAGCTGGTGTACTCCACGTTCATCGAGCAGGACGCGGACAGCTACATCGACTCCGCTGGCTCCACGTTCGACTTTCAACTCATTGTAGGAGAGGACAAGAGTACATCCTCACCGACACCGTACAACTTTTACCTGGAGATCACCTGATGCGGGGTTCGAGCATGCTCTGGATGACCGTAGCCCTGGGAATAGCGACAGTCGCACTGCTGTTGCTCTCTTCAATCGGCTTAGGAGCGAGCGTCGGGCCAAACTATCGCAACGTCAGTTCTGACACCACTGTGAATATCACGAATTCCGCACCGGAGATCGTCAACATAACTGTCGATCCGCAGTCCATCACGCTCAACGCCGGTTCGTCGACGCGCGTCTACGTGAACACGACGATACGGGACTTCGACGGGCAGAACGATATCGACACCGTACAGGGGACGTTCTTCGATCAATCGGTCTCGGTCAGTAACGATAGCGACGATAACAACTTTCACTACTCGGATAACGACTGCAATAAGACGAACGGCGATGGAGACGTCGCGAACTATTCCTGCGCGTTCGATCTCGAATATTATGCGAACAACGGTACATGGGAGGGGAACGTGACGGTCAACGATACACAGAACTTCAACGACTCGGAGAACGAGACCGGAGATGTACAGGAACTACGGGCACTGAACGTGACACAACTCCTCGACTATGGTAATCTACAAGTGGGTGAGGCCAATACGAATCCCGTCACTGCGAACGTTACGAACTTCGGGAACGTAGATATCAACACCTCTGTTTATGGCTACGGCAACGAGACGAACGACGGACTAGCGATGGTGTGCGACGAGCGGAACATCACCATCGGTTACGAACGGTTCTCGGAGAACTCGTCTAAGACATGGGCGGACATGAACAACCTCACAACTGATCCCCAGGACATCCCCGGCTTTTCTGTACTGCAGAGGACGAACGACACCGCGATCACCGATTCACGAAACTCGACCTATTGGAAACTGAAGGTTCCTGTGGACGAGAACCCTGGCGGTCGCTGCAACGGAACGGTCGTGTTCCAAGCTGAGTTCACTTAACATGTCGTTAATTTTCTAAGTAATAAAAGCTATTAATCAGATTGTGTTACTAATTAGATAATTAGATGGTGTCATATTTTAATGACGTTGTATCTAATTAGTTACTTAAAGAATAAAATACCGTTTGTTTTAATATATAATAAGAAAAAAGTACGTATAATTATGATATAATATGTAAGAAAATGTGATAAAATAAGAAACATTTATATAGCGGTTGTCGGATAACGAGTATCAGCGACGACATGGAGTACTCGACGACCATCGGCGACGTAACACAGCACGATTCAGAGCACCACGTTTCTCTTCACGTAGAGAAAAGCGCCGCAGCGACGGCACAGGAAACCGGTATCGGGCGAGAGGATCGATCCGGAGAAACACGCATACCGCTTGCAGTCTTCAGAAGCGATGCCGGACCGCTCCAAGCACTCGTCACATACCTGCACGAAGAACAAGGATATGGATTCACCGAGATAGGTGAACTGCTCGACCGCGACCCTCGCACGATCTGGAGCGCATACGACCAGTGCGATGCATCCGCGGCGGATAGCGGGGAGGAGGACGTTCGGCTCACAGCGCTGGTAAGAGATGAGTTGACGATACTCCAGTCCTTAGTGTTCCATCTCAAAGCGACCAAAACCTATCAAGAGATTGCAGATCTGCTCGACAAGCACTACCAGACCGTCTGGACCGTGCATCGACGAGCGGAGGAGAAGCTGGAGGTGGTGGATGATGCGTAGCCGCGTCCTCGTGCTGGTAAGTCTCCTTGCTCTTTCCTTCTGCATCACGGGGGTGGGTGCGGCACCGTCGGGGGCGAGCATCGTCTCCAATACAACGGAGGAGGCACCGGTCGAAGCCGCGGACAGTCTCAAGACCGCTGGCGGAACATTCACCACGCTCCTCCTGAACGGGACCGGGCAGACCGAGGCGTGGAAGGCCTACGTCGGGAACGTGACAGGTAAGCTGACACTGCAGGACGCGAACGAGTACAGTATCTATGACTGGACGCTGAGCACGATATCCGGCGAAGTCTTTGCCACGAGGAACGACAGCATCGACTGGGGCAACGTGGAATGCGCAAACCGTACGACGATCGAACAGACAGATACTGATCTCAACGTGAGCTCATCCGAGGAGATAAGCATCAACCGCACGTTCAACGAGTCGGTACACGAGAGCTTCTTCGTTGGGGGAACGCAGATCCAGCAGTCCACGTGTCCGGCCATCGCCACCTACGTGAACGACTCGGCGCAGGAACAGGATACGAACGCGTCCTTCCAGGAACCCTTGCTACAGGATGACAGCGATCTGATCTACACGACACTGCTCGAAGAAGACGCGCCAAGCTACCATCCCAACAAGACGTTCGACTTCCAGATGATCGTCCCGGAGAACCGCCGGAACAGTGCGAATGAACGGTACTACTTCTACACTGAACTCACGTAGATATCCCGGTACAGTGAACCAGATAATAGTTTAAGTGGAAAGTTAGATAATTAGATAGTAAAATTAATTAGTTAACATGTAAAAAATACTAATTAGATAACAAATAATAACTATTAGTTAGGTAATGCGACGAATTAGACTTACAAAAAATTTAAATATGGATTCGGGTGAAGGAAGGTTACGAGACCATCGGTCATCCTCGAGGAGGAAACCGTGCGCCTGGAATCCTCCTCCTTCGATGGCTCGTCATACCAAGTGACCAGCAGTGAACACAGGATAAGTGACGCGGAGGAGAAGGATGCTTGGATAACTGCAGCTAGCTGCATCCTTCTCCTCCTACTTCTCTTTTCTACACGCGGTGGGGCCGTTTCCGGTCCTGACAGCATCCAAGAGGGCGGGAGCGAACGAGCGAACCTGTCCAATGCTGGGGCTACGGTCGACGCCCAAGCTGGCAACGTGACCGCCCTCAACATCGACGCGACAGCGATCACCGAAGCATGGCAGGGCTACTACGGGAATATCACCGGTTCCATCACTTTAGAGGATGCAAGCGGTGACGTGTTCTATAACTGGAGCTCGTTCAATTCGCTCACGGGCGAGGTATACGCGTCCCGGAACGAGAGCATCACGTGGGACGGTATCAACTGCACGAACAGTTCCGAAGTGCAGGACGAAAATAGCTACCTGGGCAAGTCCGGCGCTGAGTCCGACAGCGTGAACCAGACCTTCGATGATACCACGCATCCGAGCTTTCTCGTCGGGACTACACGGATCGAACAGGACACATGCTATAGCACCAACACGTTCTCCGGGGGGTCGCAGAACAGTGACCGGTTCCACGAAGTCCTGCTCTCTGACAATGCCAGCAAACTGGTGTACACGACCATCATCGATGAGGATCAGGTGGGATTCGACAACGGGCAGTACGACTTCCAGATGCTCGTCGGCGAGAACGGCAACGAGACGCAGGAGTCCAGTACCACTACCTACAATTTCTACATCGAACTCACATGATTCACTATTTAATGAATAAGTAAAGTCAGTTAATCACTGTAGTTAACTAATCACCAAAACATTTAAATAAGGGTGTGTGTGGTTGTATATCAACGTAGGAATCCGTATACTGATGACCGAATCGGTATCGGGTCCTGCCAAGTGACTACACAGAACAGTGACGACACAGGAGTGCATACGTGGACGAAGAAACGCTCTTCACAGCGAGTAAGTGGACGATTCTCGAACAACTGCAGGACGATCCCCAGAGTCCGAAACACCTCGCTGAAGAACTCGGCACCTCCGTGGCCAACATTAGCCAGCAACTCCGGCTCCTCGAGATGGCGGACCTCGTCGAGAGCGAACGCGTCTCGAACAGGGAGAAGGGACAGCCACGTGTCCTGTACTCCCTGGCCGGAGACCACTCTTACCTGATCAGCGCGGCGAACGGCTTCGTCGAGAAGCAGTTCCACGAACTCAGCGACCGGAACAAAGCGATCCTCCGCATCTGGTTATCCGACATGAATCCGGAAGACCGGTACTTACTCGAAAAATCGTTCTGGCTCGTCGAACCGCACATCGATGATATAACAGGACTCTATCTCGACACGACGAAGCGTCAGTTAGAGCTGACAGTCGTCACGGTCTCAGACTCGCTGGAAGACGAGCTCGACGATCTTAATATCGAAGACAGGAATGAACGCGAAGCGACCATCACGATCACCACCGTGTCCGTCCAGTCCTTCCTGGACGAGGACGACACGGAACGGTACTACGCGATCTACGACACACGAGAGTTGCGGCAGAAACGACACAGGGAGGGAAACGATGAGTAACAACACCACGGTTTTGACAGTTCTCGCACTGGCAGTAGCACTACTCTCGCTCCAGGCACTCGCTGTTCCTGGCGGCCCGGACAGCATCAGCGTGGGGTCCAGCGAACGGGCGAACCTGGACAACACGACGAAGTCGACGCAAGCGCAAGCGGGGAACGTGACAGCATTGAACATCTCGCAGACCACGATCACCGACGCGTGGCAAGGTTACTACGGGAATATAACGGGTCAGATCACGTTGGAAGATGCCGGCGGTGACGTGTTCTACAACTGGAGCGGACTGAACACGCTCAGCGGTGAGGTCTACGCGTCTCGCAACACCAGTATAACATGGGGGCAGATCAACTGCACCAACCAGACAGGTATCAACGAAGAAGACAGCGTACTCGGGAAGAACGGAGCCGAAGCGGACAGCGTCAACCAGACGTTCAACACGCAGACACACCCGAGCTTCCAGGTCGGCAGTCGCTCGGTCGGAACGGATTCGTGCTTCAGCACCAACGCGTACTCGGGGAACGGACAGGACACCAGCCTGTGGCACCAGATCCTCCTCTCCGACAATGCAAGCAAGCGCGTCTACACCACGCTAATCAACGACACCTCGACCGCGTACGACGGGTCAACGAGAGACTTCCAACTGCTCGTCGGCGAGAACGGCAACGAGACCAGCCAGGAATCGACGCAGTACAACTTCTACATCGAGTTGAGCTAAGATGAATAGAGAGAGTACCTCCAGAGAAGCACCGCTGGCCGTCCTCCTAGCGGTGCTTCTCTCCTTCTCTGTACTGGTGTACGCGGAGCCGCAAGGAGCCAGTATCAACGACAACAGCACGGACACAGGACCCACGTTCACTGCGGATAACCGCACGGACGATGGTGGAACGATCAACACGCTGACCCTCGACAGCACCGGGCAGAATCTGGACTGGAAGGCGTATATCGGGAACGTGACGGGCTCGCTCACACTCGACGACAGTAACGAGAACACGATCTACGACTGGCAGAACCTCGACAGTGTTTCAGGAGAAGCGTACGTCGCACGAAACAACACGATCGACTGGGGAGGTGTCAGCTGCGCGAGTTCAAGTACCATCTCCTCGGAACAGAGTGACCTGGGCTTCGACCCTGGTGAAAGCGACAATATCAACTTCACCTTCAACTACTCGCAACACCCGCAGATGACCGTAGGGTCGAAGGACATCCCGCAGGATAACTGCAGCGCCACGTACATGTACAACGATAATACATCGCAGAGCGCTTCAAGTAGCAACAACTTTACTACGATACTCCTTGAAGACTCCAATAGCAATCTGGTCTACGGGACCTTCCTCGAAGATAAGAAAACGGGCTTCGACGGCAAGGCGTACGATTTCCAAACGATCGTTCCGGATGAGGAAACCACCGCCACACCGTACTACTTTTACCTCGAACTCAGCTGACGATGCGTGAAGTACTGGTCTCCCTGACACTGGCGCTCGCGGGAGCACTCGTATTCCTCTCCGCAGTGGGTCAGGGGGCCACGGGGGACGCGGTGAACTTCCGGAACGTCTCCGTGGATACAACGGTGAACATCACGAACTCCTTTCCTGAAGTCACGGATATACGACTGAACGATCCGGTCACGCTCGAGGCGGGTACTACAAAACTGGTCGAATGCAATGTTACGGTGCGTGACTTCGACGGGCAGAACGATATCGACAACGTCAACGCAACGTTCTTCGACCCGGACAACACATCGCTCAACGCACCCAATGACAACAATAATCACTACGAAAACGCGAGCTGCACAAAGACGAGCGGGAGCGGGAACGTCGCGAACTACACGTGCGGCTTCAACGTCGAATACTACGCGAACAACGCGACGTGGAACTGCACATCCTTCGCAGAAGATACACAGAATGCAACGGGGAACCTCTCTAATAGTACGACCGTGGAATCACTGCTCGCGTTGAACGTGACACAGCTGATCGACTACGGCGATATACCGGTGGGGAACATCAGCAGCTCGCAGGAAGCGAACGTGACAAACTTCGGCAACGTGAACATCAACGTCAGCGTTCGCGGGTACGGCAACCAGAGCGGAGACGGCCTCGCCATGGTCTGCGAAGAGGGAAATATCAGCGTGGAGAACGAACGGTTCGACCTGAACAGCTCGGCCGCGTTCAACGAGATGACCAAGTTGAACGACACGAAGAAGATCATCTCCAACTTCACCGTCGATCGAAGGGTCAACGATTCCATCATCAACAACACACGAAACGGTACGTACTGGAAACTGCGCGTACCATCGAGCAGTAACCCCAGCGGTGTTTGCAATGGAACCGTCGTGTTCCAAGCGGAGTCCCCATAGGAGGTGAATGATGCAACCACACAACGCTGACAAGGAAGCGAGGAACGAGATCGAACGCCTCGCCCGCGAGTGCGTCATGTACAATTAAGGCGGGTCGGCCTGGAAGACCACCGTCCCGTTGCACGTATTACCCCACTGCAACGAGGGTTCCAGGCTTGGTATGAAGAGTTGCCAGAACGTCGAGTTCTCATTCTGCTGCGTCGTCGCCAGTGATTCCACGGATAGACCGGAATCTTCATACGTACTTGAGAGGTTCTCCTTATCCGTGAAGGCCACGCCTGGCGTCAGCGCGTACCGCTCGTTCTCGATCGAGATATTGTTATTCGGACACTCCATCGCAAAGCCCGAACCGGACTGAGAGTCATTCCCTCCATAACCGAGCACAGACAGGTTGAAACGCGTGTTCCCGATATTAGTGACATTCACCTTCTGCTCCGCAGACGTCGCGTTTTGCTGCACTTCACCGTAATCGATGACGGATTCCGACACGTTCAACGCGAACAACGGATTGACCGTTACACCGTCCGTGTCGCTGTCCGTACTCTCGCCGTCTGTCGTCTCAGCCCTGCACGTCCATGTGTTATTCTCCGCGTAGTACGACACGCTCACGTTGCAGTGATACACCGCGGAGTCTCCAGCGGCTTGTTCTTGCGAGCAGGATTCGTTCGTGTAGTGGTTTGTATCGTCGTCGGGAGCGTCTGCGGAAACGCTATTGGAGAAGAATGTCGCGTTCACCAGGTTGATGTCACCGGCGCCTTCGCTGTCCTCAACGGACACGTTACAGAGTACCGTACGCCGGGTCCCGGCGTTCAGGTCGATCTCGTTGTCAGGAGAGCTGATATCATCGTCCACGGTCACTCCGGTCACGACCGGTTGTCCCTCCGCAATCCCCCCACCAGTGCTCCCGTTGAAGTACGTGCAGAGCGGTTGGAACCCTGTCTTGAACTCCAACTGGGTGAAGTCGATGAACGATGTCTGTGCACCTCCGGTGTTCTTCGTCAGTTGGTACCGCAGGGAGACCTGGTTCGCCTCGGTCCTGTTCGTGATCTCATCTGACAGATCACACCGGTCCGTCACGTCAGTCCCGCTCGTATCCAGGTCGGCACAGGGTACCTCTTGGTATCCGGAGCCGTTGTACCATAATAGGGTGGGGCTATCTAGGTCAGCGTCCTCCGCGTGTTCCAACGTCCAGTTCACCTCCTGTATCTGAATACCCTCCGCGAAGCTGTTCGTGTAGTTGATCTCCCAGTAAAATACTTGTCCGTTTCCGCCGGACGCGGTGATCGTATCATCAACATCATCCGATACGTTGATCGCGGAGAGGTCTACACTGCTCCCATCGGTGGATTTCTTTCCCCTGCTTGGTGACGTGTTCGATCGGGTCGTGTTGATCTCGGAGATGTTGAAGACGGCGGTGTCGTTCAACTGGGAGTTCGTGTTATCGGTAGCGTTGACCGTGTAGATACCGTTGCACGTGTCCGTCGTGTTCCAGAACGTAGCGAAATCACCGGTGTTGTTCGTGGAAACGTTCTCTGGGAAGCTCGGCCCGATATCACCCGTGTCGTTATCGTAGATCGCGTACTCCACCGTGTCGGAGCGGGTGAAGTTGAGTCCCGAGATGTTCACGTCCTCGTTCCTTGCGTAGAGGAACTTTTCCGTCAACACAGTTGCGTTCCGCTCCGTGATATTGAAGGAAGCGGTCGCGTTGAGCCGTGGATAGGTCTGATCGGTCGCGGTCACGTTCGTCCTGCCGAGCGGCGCTGCGTAGGAGAGGTTGCGCACCGTCGTGAACGCACCGTTCGAGTCAGTCTCAGTTGTGAACTTGTCGGTCGTGTCGTCGCTGAAGGTGAACAGTACCTCTACGGTGGAGTTGGGGCTGTAGTCCGTCCCGGAGACGGTGACGGCTGCTCCCTGCGGATACCTTTCTTTATCGGTGGAGACTGTGGTCGGGGGTAGTTCGACCGTGAACGAGGCGGTGTCGTTCTTTGAAGCGTCGCTGGTCTGGTACGTGATGAGGTTGTACGTGCCTGTGGGATCGCTGTAGTTGAGCAAAAGCGTATCATTGGCAACGCCGTTCGGGTCCGTCGTTTCGGTGTTCACTGTGGTAGTGCCGTCGCTGTACGTGTAGTTGAACGTGAGTTCCGTGGACGCGTCAAAGTTCTCAGCCGTCGCAGATACCGCATCGCCGAGTTCATACGTGTTCGCATCGGTGGTGACGATAGGGTCTGACACGTTTATGGTGATGTTCCTACGCACGCTCGCGTTTTCAAACCCATTCGAGTCTGTACAATTCCCACCCCATGTATGGTTGCCATTGGTCAGTGACGTGGTGAACTCGAGCGTGGTATCCTCCGCAGGGCTTGTGTTCGTCGCGCGGGGGGAGTCGTCGATGATGAGCTCGCACGAGTCAAGTCCGGTTTGTGCGTCGCTCGCGTTGAAGCTGAACGTGACGTCGCTGGTCTGCGACACGGTGTCGTTCGCTGGTTGTTCCAGGTTGATAGCGGGCGGTTTCGTGTCGATCGTGATATTATATGTTGAACTGTTTCCTTGATTACTGTTCCCGTCGAGGCAGGTAACCTGCCACGTGTGCGGACCGTCCGGTATATCGGAGAGGTTGAACTCGTTCTGCGTCCCGTTCACCGGGTCGTTGTCCGTCGCGTTCTCCTGGTCGTCGAAGCGCAGCGTGCACGACGAGAGGTTCCTGTTATCTTCCGGTGTGTAGGTGAACGTGACGTTGCCGTCGAGGTCGAACGTGTCGTTCGCCGGGCTGTCGAGGGTGACGTTCGGCGGTGTCTGGTCCGGTAACTGGTAGGTCACGTTGTACCTGAGCACGTCCCACGATATCGTGGCCGGACCGCCCTGTTGCGTGGATTTTGACACTTCGGACTTGATCTTGGCGCGCGTTCCGGACGAGCCGAAGAAGTTCCCGCACGTCCAGTTCTCAGTGGACGTTACCTCGGTGCAGGTCACGCCGGGTTCCGTCGTGGTTCCCGGACAGGAAGCCGTGACCGCGTTCCATGTCCCGTCCCCGTCGTTGTCCACGCTGATATCACAGTCGTCCGTATCTGCCGAGTCAGCCCACCACTCATAGCAGACATACACTCTTTGCACGGAGGTGCAGTTCGCTATCGAACTGTTGTAATCCGTGGTACGGACGCCCGCGTAGCCGTTCTGATCGGCGTCCCACGTTTCCTCTCCGCCGTCGTCACACCGAAGCAAATCGTTTCCCGTGCCCGATCCACACGCCGCGGGGTATGTCCCATCGCAGGCACTCCCGAACGAGCCTTTCGTCGCCCTGTCTTCGGCACTGCATGCTTGGATGCCGACGCGCTCCACGGTTGTATTCGCCGCGATCACGAGGATCACAGCTACGGATAGGACGAAGGCTAGCAGTATCCTTACCGGGTCGATCCGCCTCATCGTAGTTCGTAGTAGAACGTGACTTGGTCTTCGCTGTCGCTGTTCAACGTCGCTAGGGGGCGTGGGAACTTGACCTCGTAGTCGTAGACGCCGTACTGCCCCTGCGTCTCCTGGTTGATCTTCGTGATGAACGCGAGGTCTTGCGTTCCGTTATACTGAGAGTTCCCGTCGCTCGTGTCCCAGAGGATGCCGGTCTGGAAGGACGAGGTATTCGTACTGTTGATGACCGGTACGTTCTCCACCGGCTCGCCGAAGACCCGGAACGTTCTCGTGTCCTTGGGCGTGCCCGAGTCGGTCCACGTGACCGTCAGATTATCTTGGTGGTCAGTCATGTTCAACGCCCCGTCCGCCTCCTGGAAGTCCGTAGTCGCGGTGTCATTCGTCGTGTTCCTGGTCAGCGCTTGGACCTGGGTGAAATCGACGTCGCGGTCGCTCTCCGTTACTACTATATTTCCTGTGGTGTTGCGGGTCAAGGTGAAGTTGATGAGCGTGTCCGTTTCGTTGTTCCCTAAGGTCCACCGCCCACTGAGGTTGCCGTAGTTCACCTGGTAGCTCGGCACGTCGAACGTCGTGTTCGCTTCGTTATTATCTTCTCGGGTCTCGTTGACCGTTCCGTTGGTCGAGAACGGCGTGTCGGCCCTCACAAAAACATTGCGCGGTCCGGGTCCGGGGACGGTCCACGAGACGTTCACGCTCCTGTTCTCTCCAACGTTCAGTCTGTCGATCGTTTGTGCCGTATCGATCTGTGTCCCGCCCGTGTCGGGGTCGCCCTCGTAGAACTCCACGGTGAACGATGTGGTCGCGTTCACGTTGCCCTGGTTCGTCACCAGGCTTGAGACGTTGATCGTCTCGCCCTCGCTCGCGTCGGACTCGTTCACGCTGAAATTGATGAAACTCCGGTTGACGAAGAGGTCCGGGTTGGTGATGTTCACGGTGAAGTTCGCATCGGCGAACGCACTGTTGTTCGCCACGTCCGTGCATTCAACGTTCCACCGGTATGTGCCCTGGCCGAGGTCTGCGGTGAAGTTGTTCGTCTGGTCGTTGTCCGGGTTTGTGTCGTTCTGTGTGGCTTGGAACACGCTGTTGTTATCCCGGTAGAACGTGCAGTAGTCCAGGTTCGCATCACTGGGCGTGTACTCGAACGTGACCTGTCCTACGGGTTTGAACGCGCCGTCAGCTGGTGATTCGAGCGTGACCAACGGATCCGTCGTGTCCTCTTCGTACGTGACGGTGGCGCCGAAGAAGTCCGTGCCGTAGTTGATGCTGTTCGCCGTGCCGGTGTAGCGGAACCGTGATCGCATCTGGAGTTCATCGTTGAAAGCACTGCGGTTGGGCAGGCCGTTCCCCGATTCAGTAAAGTTACATTTGACCGTGTCCGGTGCTGTGGTGCTGGACTGGGTGAACGTCTGACTGCAGGCTTCGAGCCAGTTCCCGCTGGACTCGTTCAACCACTGGATGCTGAGGAATCCTTCGTTCGTGTCCTGGTACTTCACGTGCGTGACGTTCGCTGAGAGGATAGTCGAACCTGGTGGTATGGAGGTGTTTGTCATGTTGAAGTACACGTCGTTGTAGTCTTGGTTCTTGTCGAATCTGCCGTGCTCTTCATAGTTTCCATCGCTCTCGTTCACGTTCCCTGCTGTACAGTCGCCTTGGGGGTCGCTGCACTGGAATGGGACTATATTTGGTGTGAACCGGGTGATGTTCACCGTGATGTTCCTGGTCTCCGACGCTCCGGTGTTCCCGGCCGGGTCGGTACAGTTCACCCGCCACGTGTACTCCCCGTCGTCTACGCCGTTGAGTGAGAACCCTTGGTCTGTGTCCTTTGTGATCGTATCGTCGGTTTGGTTTTCCTGCCCGTCGAAGATGAGCGCGCACCGGTCGATGTCGCTCGTGTCGCTCACGTTATACGTGAAGCTGAGATCGCCGTCCGTGTCCGTGGTGTCGTTCGCCGGGCTTATGGCTGTCACGTTGGGCGTGACCGTATCATTCACAAAGATAGTATGTGTTTCGTACGTGGAGGTGAAGTTCTGGTTCCCGCTGTAGGTGAAGTTCACCGTCACGTTGCCGGGAGCGTCAATGGAGAGGTTCGCCTGGACCGGTGAAGTTTCATTTGTAAGGAGTGTTCCGTCGCGGTACAGGCTCGCGTTGCCCGTGCCCCTGAGGAGGTACCCGGTGGCGTTGACGATGGTGCTCTCGTTCACCGTTATATTACCGTCGGTCCCGTTGAGTGTGAGGTTGACCGACGCGCTCGCTTTGTCGATGGTGTAGGTCTGCAGCGGTGTCCTGTTCTCGTTGTTCTGTGTATCGTTCGCGATCGACCGCCAGCTGTAGTTCCCCGCGGCGAGTCCGGAGTCGTTGTAAAAGTAGACGGAACCGTCGTTGCCCGTTGCGGTGTCGTTCCGGAACGTGCCGGTGAAGTTGTGTTCGAACAGGACCGTGTCCACTTCCCCATTATCCGTCCACGTCGTGTTGAACTGGTAGGTCCGAGTGGCGTTGTACGTGGCGGGGCTTTGCGGAGCTGCTGTTATATTATCATACACGGGGGGTGTTGAGTCGATCTTCGTGGTGAAGTTGTACTCTTGCGAGGTGTTCGTGTTCCCCGCGGCGTCGGTGCTGTTGACCTTGTAATAGTAGGTCGTGTTGGGTTCCAGACCGGTGAGTAGGATGCTGTGGTTCTTGACCAGTGTTCCATCGGTCACGCTCTCGGTGTACGTTCCGGGACTGGTGCCGTACCGTACGCCGCTGTCCGCGTCCTCGTCCGTTTTCCACGTGATGCTGGCGGAGCTGTCCTCGACGTTGTCCGCGGAGATATTACTGAGTGCGGGCGGTGTTGTATCCGTGGTGGTATCCGTCTTTGCCGTGTCGTTGACTTCCGTGTCATTTACATTGCCCTGGTCGTCGGCGGTCAGCACGGTCAGTGTGTAGTTCGTATCGCTGGACAGGCTGGTCACGTTGTAATAGTCTTGCGTGGTGTTCGTCAAAAAGTTTCCATCGAGGTAGAGTTCGGAGTGGTTGAAATCATCATCTGAAGGATTGGTCCAGTTCCACAGGATCCAGGATGTACCTGTTTTGGACTCGTTGAGGTCCGAAACGGTCGCTGGTGGGATGGTATCGTTGACGTACACGTACAGCGTTTCGTTCGAACCGGTGTAGTTCTCGTTTCCCGTGAAGTTCGCGGTGACGGGTTGGTACCCGTACGTGTCGAAGCGGGTGATGTTCGTCACCGGGGCTGGGCCTTCCTCCAGGAACGTCCCGTTCTTGTACAGTGAAATATTTCCAGAACCGGTCTCGAACGTTCCCGTGATATTGACCGTGCCGTTGTTATTGACGGTGAAGTTGCTACTGGACCCGTTGAGGAGCAGAGTTACATTAGACGCTGCTTTGTTCACTTCTAACGTCGTGAACGTACTGCTGTTCTGGTTCCCGCTCGTATCGTTCGCGTTGCTCCGCCACTGATACGTGCCTGCGGCGATGCCGGTATAGTTGTAGAAGTTCACGGCGCTGTCGTTGCCCGTGGCGGTGAAGTTCTGGAACGTGCCTGTGAAGTTGTGTTCGAACAGGACCGTGTCCACCTGTTCGTTGTCCGTCCAGGTCGTGTTGAACTGATAGGTGCGGTCCGTTTCGTACGTTACCGGACTACTGGGAGATTGGCTGATGTTGTCCCACGCCGGCGCTTCGGTATCTTGCACGGAGAAGTTGATGATGGTGTACGCGTAGTCGATTGCCGCGCTTGCGGGTCGTGCTCCGTCGTCCGTGCTGATCTCCACGCTGAAGTCGTCGTAGAGCGCGTTATCCGGCGAGGTACTGTCGAAGTGCGATGTGCAGTTGTACGAGAGTGTATCGGTGGTGACCGGGGCGGTCTTGCTGAACGTTGGCCCGCCATACGTAAGGGTGCTCCAGTTCCCATACTGCACGGTCCACGTGTTCCCATCGTCGTCGAAGCCGCGTACGTAGAACGTGCACTGCTGCACGTCCTCGATGAGTTCCGACTCGTTCTCGAAACTGATATCCAACGGCTCCGTCTGTTTGTTGAACTCTTTATCCGTTCCGCCGCTGCTGTTGATCGCGTCCACCTCTGCATCGCTGCAGAACGTGCCGTCGAACGGTTCGTAGCAGTCGTCGGCGTCGTGAGTGCTCTCCGCGAAGATCGGGTCCTCCGGGGTGAGCGTGAAGTTGTACGTCTCTCCCGGTGTGATATCTTTCAACTTCGTCCACGCACCGGTGCAGGTGCGTCGTGTATAGTTATAGGATTTGCACGTCCACAGCTCTGTACCGGTGGCTGTCGCTCTCACCGTCGCGTTCGTGAAGCCAAGGTTGGTCGGGTCGAGCGCGTAGGCCTGCAGCCATCGCTTCGGCCCGGGCCGGTCTGGTGAGACGTCCTCGTAGCGCAGGTCTACGCTGTTGTTCCGCACCTCGAGACCGTGGAACGTGATATCGTCGACGTTCCGCTGCACGTCCACGTGCACGTCGTACTTTCCCTCCTGGAACTCGCCCGTAGTGGGATGACCGGTGTCGCTCCGTGTGACTGA
>CAYWOP010000002.1:0-21774 GCA_964459935.1 uncultured Methanosarcinales archaeon
TCCACGGCGTGCCCGGAGTCCCGCGCCCGTTCCCGCACGCGACGCTTCGCCTCCTGGAACAGGTCGGTGGCGAACACCACGTTCCCTTCGCGCGTGCTCATCTTCGCATCCTCGAACTGGTACAAGCCGTGCTGGACGTGCACACAGTCATCCACCCAGCCCTTCCCGAGCAGTTCCAAAACGGTGAACACCTGTTTGAAGTGCAGTGACTGCTCACTCCCCACTTCATATACGTTCCTGTCAAAGTCGAACTCCTCCATACGGTACAACGCACCGGCGAGTTCTCTCGTGGCGTACGTCGTCGCCCCGTCGCTCTTCTCCACGATGCACGGTGGCATGTCGTAGTCCTCCAACGGGACGACCAGCGCTCCTTGGCTCTCCTCGAGCAGGTCGGCGCTGCGCAGCTCTTCATACACGCGGTCCATCTTGTCGCGGTAGAACGACTCGCCGTGCACGTGGTCGAACTCCGCTCCTAATACTTCATATATCTTTTCGAACTGTTCCAGGCTCAGGTCGCGGAACTCTTCCCAAAGTTCCCGTGCTTCCTCGTCACCGTCTTCGAGCTTCCTGAACCACTCTTGTCCTTCCTCGCGCAGTTCCTCGTCCTCGCGAGCTTCTTCGTTGAACTTGACGTAGATATCCATCAAGGACTCGATCGGTTCGTCGTCCAGGTCCACGGGCCAGCGCTTGTACGCCGCGATGAGGTTGCCGAACTGCGTGCCCCAGTCCCCAAGGTGGTTGATACCGACGGCGTCCCAGCCCTGGTACTCGTAGACGTTCTTCAACGCCTGACCGATGACCGTGCTGCGGAGGTGGCCGATGCTGAACGGCTTCGCGATGTTCGGTGAGCTGTAATCGATCGTTACGGTCTTCCCCACGGAGTCCCGCGGCTCCACCTCCAGTGCACGCAAGGCCTCATGATAGTGCTCTTGTGCGCGGAAGAAGTTCAGATACGGACCACGCGTCTCGATGGCCTCCACGCTCTCCGGCGGTTCATTGCTCGCCAGGTCGTTCGCTATGTCCTGCGGTGAAGCTCCCTGTTCTTTAGCTAGGGCGAAGCATGGGAACGCTGCGTCGCCGAGCTCACGCCGTGGTGGCGTCTCTAACTCTCCTCTGATCTTCTCAACGGAGAGGTCGACGTGGTCAGCGAGAAACCTGGCTATCTCGTCATGAAACATGCAACGTGGGAAGGGCGCTAGTTATATAAAAATTGTCGTGGCAGGTTCCTATTACATCGCCAGTGATACCACTCGCACTTTCGAGACACTGCTTCCTGGATTGTACGGACCGGTGCAGAGGAACCTGTTGACTGTCGCGTCAATCCGCCGCTTTCTCCAACAGGTCCGCTTTGAGATCGTCACTGGTGTACTCGATATCGTGCTCGTCGAGCCAGTCCTTGATCTCCGGAACCGTCCAGGAATCATCGGGGACGTCCTCCGGCTCCGCGTCAGCATCGTCGTCCTCCGCGTCTTCGTCATCCGCTGTATCCTCGTGCTCAGCTTCGTCATCTTCCTCGGATCCCGGTTCTTCGTCTGACTCGTCGAATTCTTCGTCACTTCCTGTATCTTCAGTACCGGAGTCTGGTTCCGCATCTTCGGACTTGTCGTGCTCAGTATCGTCGCTGTCGGATCCTTGATCGGTAGAGTCCTTCGTATCGTCTGATTCTTGGTCCTCAGGCGTTTGATCCGAGTCTTCGTCACTCTCTGCAGTGGTCTCCTCGGACGTCTGTTCATCCGGTCCCGCTTCGTCTTCTGGATGGAGCTCGTCGATCGGTTCATCACCGTGCTCCTCGATGCGCATGTTCACCTGCACGGTGTCTTCATAGACGGTATTACCGGCGACGGTCTTCCGGACCTTCACCCCGTCGCGATCGCTCTTGAAGCCGACACCCGGTCTCGTGAGTATCTTCTTCCGCCCGGTACCGCTGACGTCGCGTCGCATGGGGAAGCCGGCCTTGTCACTCCCCCCTGTAATCTTGAACGTATACCCTGCGTAGCCGATGGCGTCTCCATCGACGGTGTCGCCGATGGACTTGCCGAGAACCGGATCGTCGTTGTCGAGTTCTTCCTGTGTGGTGCGACCCGTCTCCGGATCGCTGATGTTCAGCTTTAAGGTCATCGTGTATCCCTCCCGAGCAGGCCTCGATGGGCCGCTCAGAGCGCTAACGATTTGTAGGAGGACGTGTTTTATAAAGATTCGTCCCTGACGGACTGCTACGTAATAGCTAGGACTCGTCTCCGGAACTATTATAAGACTGCTGCGCTCCAATTGCAACGATGACGAAATACAAGATCATCTTCGACCGCGACACGTGCATCGGTGTCCTGGCCTGCGTCGCCGTAGATCCCGAACACTGGGAGTCAGCGGACGGAGAGCCGAAGGTCGACCTGCAAGACGCGGAGTACAACGAAGAGACCGGGAAGTACGAGCTCATCATCCCGGAAGAGCAGTACGAACCCGCGAAGGAGTCCGAGCAGGTCTGCCCTGTCGCGGCGATCGAAGTCGTTGAGGTGGACGAGTGAAGTTCGACGAGTATCAAGACGAAACGGAACGCACCGCACAATATCCCGAGGATGAAGCACTGCAGTACCTTGCGTTGGGACTCGTGGGAGAGAGCGGGGAAGTCGCGGAGAAAGTGAAGAAATACATCCGCGAAGACGACCCGGGATATCTAGAACAACTCGACAAGGAACTCGGTGACGTGCTCTGGTACCTCGCACGCCTCGCCGACGAACGCGGGCTCGACCTCAGCGACGTCGCGGAGCGCAACTTGGATAAACTTCTGGACAGGAAGGAACGCGGCCGCATACACGGCCAGGGCGACGACCGGTGACCTTCGACATCCCGAACATCGAGGACGCACAGTTCTACCTCGACCTCGCCTTCAGCAAGGCGAAACAGACGGCACAGCGCAAGCGCACGAGTCTCAGAGAAGGGAGGCGTGAGAAGTCCCGACAGATAGAGCATGTGAAGGTCGAGTCCGTCGCGAACATCCTCGAGCACCGCCTCTCCGCTATCGTCACGGGCTTTCCCAGCTTCGACCAACTCTCCGACTTCTACCTGGACCTCTGCTCGCTGCACTTCAGTATAGACGAGGTCCGAGCAGCTCTCGGCGCGGTCGACAATGCGGCGATGACCATCCGCGAGCTCGGAGAAGATTATATGGAGCGGATCGAGGAAGCGGAGACCATCGACGAGATGAACGAAGCGCGCAAGGCGTTCTACGGACGCGCCGCGTCACTGGTGGAAGATATCGATGACGAGCTCCACCGGTTGCTCGACGCGAAGCACGAAATCGTGGAATTCCCGCTGCTCAAGGACCTGCCGACCGTCTGCATCACCGGATTTCCCAACGTTGGTAAAACGACATTACTGAAAGAACTTACCGGGAGCGAACCGCCGATCGAAGCGTACAACTTCACGACGAAACGACTCAACCTGGGCTACGCAACGATAGGCGATGACGACGTGCAGTTCATCGACACGCCCGGCACGCTCGCCCGTCCTGACAAGATGAACGATATCGAGCGGAAGAGCTACGTCGCCTTGCAGCACTGCGACCTCGTCGTCTACATCTGGGATGCCACACTGCAGTACAGCATCGAACTGCAGGAACGACTCTACGATACCGTCCAGGAGTACGAGAAACCCATCATCGCGTATATCTCGAAGTCTGACATCGCTGCCGTAGGAGCACTGGAGGAAAAAGACGCCACTGCCTCTGTAAAAGAACTACGTGAGCTTATTCGTCAGCGACTCTGATATCCCCGCCGCAGGGGATCTTGTAGATGAACTGTTGGAGCGCATCCATCGCCGTGCCGATATGGTGCTGTTCCACATTGACCTCAGCGAGGACCTGTCCCTCTTCCATCTGCGCGGCGACACCGATCGGCTCGCCGAAGGCACGTTTCATACCTTCGCTAGTACGGTCAGCACCGGCGCCCGTCGCCATCGGGTTCTCCCGGAGGATGTGGTGCGGGTAGACGCGGAGCCGGAAGTGATACGCGTCCTGTCCCAGTTCTTTCTCCAGTACATGGTTCGCTCCTTTCCGACCGGCTTCGAGCGCGTTGTGCCGGATCTGCAGGTCATCGTTGACCTTCAGCACGACTTTCTTCGGAAAGTCGTCCTCCGGCGCGCCCATGTCGAACCGGACGATATGATGTCCTGGAACGGCCTTGACGTAGTTTTGATCTTTCAAGCGTGACTTACGCGTATACGGTCGTTCGAGCTTCCTGGCTGCAACGCCTTTGCGAATCTTTGACATATCCTCGTGTACCGTGCGTGCCTTTATATAAGTTACTCTGGGATGTCCTCGGTGGTACGCTTGAAATCAGGTTGCGGTGCTATTCCTGAGTGGCTTCACACAGTAACGCTTAAATAAGAGGGGTTGCAAAAAACAGGTGTGTCAACGACTACTGAGACAGTCCTGACAGCAGCCCTCACAGCGATCGCGCTCGTCTCCGGCGTGGCGAGTCTCCAAGTCGGCGTGAGTCAGTCCGTCGGCTCCGCCTTGCTACCGCCCACCCCGGAGTCTCCAAGCCTGTCTGCGTCCGTCAACATAACGCATCCGAAGGCTGACACTAGGCTCACTCCGGGAGAGCCAGTGGCCATCAATGTCTCCACCACTGATGACAGCAGCGTCACGAACGTGACCATACTGGTGGATGGTGAAACGATAGCCACCCGTGATTCGACACCTGCCACGGTCCAGTGGGAACCGACCACGGGCTCACATACCATAAGGGCGAGGATAGAAACGGGTTCGGGAACAACTGATGAAGACTCAATCACTGTCCAAGGAGACGTGTCTTGTGAGGGATGCGTCTACGAAGACTCTTGTATCTCGGAGGGGTCCAGACATCCGGATGAGCCCCTTGTATGTGTGGGAGGATCGTTCCGCCAGCTACCGTCCGGTCCGGGAACTGTGTGCGACGGGTGCCAGTATAATAATACGTGTATCAGTGAAGGAAGCGATCACCCTGACAAGGACAAGGTATGTCAGAACGGATCATTCGTTTCGAAACCGGACTGTGACGGTTGTCTCTTCGAGGGGACGTGCTACGAGGATGGAAGCAAACACCCCGATCAGTCCAGGCTCTGTATCAACGGCACGTTCAAATCTCCACCAGGACCGCCTGAGATGGGCAACGAGACCTGCACGGGATGCGTACTGGGCAACTCGTGTATAGCCCAAGGCGAATCCCATCCGAGTACCGATAGAGTCTGTAAAAACGGGTCGTTCGTCACGCCCTCGTGCGACGGTTGCCTCTTCCAAGGAACGTGTTACACGAACGGGAGCTCTCATCCCGATCAGGATAAAGTGTGCATCCAGGGCAGGTTCGTAGAACGCAACCAATGTGACGGATGCAAGTACAACGGAACGTGTTACAACAACTCCGACAGCCATCCGGACCAAGCGAAATTCTGTCACGGAACAGCCTGGATTCCCGTCCCCGGTTCTCCCACAGCGCCGAACGGAACGTCTCAACCACCGCAGTCGAACGTGACGCCTCCTCAAAATTTCGTCCAAAGCCCGCAGAACGGTAGCACGTACCCTGCACATAGCATTCCCGTGACTATAGCGAACAAAGTGGCCAACGCCACAGTCTTCGTCGACGGAGACGAACACGTACGCCTCATCAAACCACCGTTGGCCACACACCTCCAGCTAGAACCCGGTCAGCACGTAATAACGATACGAGCAGCGGGGCAAGACGTCAAGCGTGAGATCAATGCTCGCAACCCCGTACAAGTGCCCGAGGAGGTACCGGGGCGACAAGTAGCTCTCGAGAAGAAAAAGGGGAGGTTCACTATGCGCGTTAACGGGAATTTCCACTCCTACAGCAAGAACGGAAAGTTCTCGCTGTCAGACCTCCCCGCCGGGACGCACCGCGTCACCGTGGAAGGGACGATCAACGGGACGGAGTTCCAGGACCAAAAGGAAGTCACGCTCAGCGGTCCAGAGCAGCCCCTCGTAAAGGAAGAGAAAGAGATACCCATGCGGGGGAAGCGCGAGCAGGTACCGGTGAACGGGTCCGTACGAGAAGTCGTAGCCGAGTACAACGAATCCGGGAAATCTGCAAAGATATCCGTGTCAGAAGAATCAGATGTTGACACGGACGTGGAAGGTTCCGTATACAGATTCCTGAACATCTCGCTGTCAGATGCCGTGAACGCGACGGTGAGCTTCCGCATCCCGAAGCAATGGCTCGAAGAAAATGGTCTCGACGAGACCGAACCACGCCTTTACCACGGCGGAGACGCGTGGGAAGGTCTCACGACGTGGATGACCGGTGAAGACAGTGACTACATCTACTACAATGCGACCGTGGATCGTTTCAGCCCCTTCATCATCGGCGTCATACACGCTTCAACCGCTGACGGTCAGGATACGACAGATTCGTCCGAAGAAGAACAACAGCAATCCACGGGCGGCGGAGGGGCACCGCCGCCAGCCGTCGGTAGCGAGGATGCGGACGAGAAAGCGATACAGTCCCTTTACGGGCTGCAAGCCGGCGAATCCGTTGTGTACAGTATCGGTCGGGGTACCCGGGTACGAGAGATAACGCTGACACCTACTTCACGGCTCACCCGCGGTATGCTCGTCGTTGACCGCTTCGAAAGCAAGCCAGAGCTCAAAAGCTTCCCCGGAACGGCCTATACCATCTGGGATATCATCAGCGACGCCACGGTCAGCGAGGCTACGATAACGTTCAGTCTGGACAGTTCCTGGCTGCAACAACACGGTTACACTCCGGACCAGGTCAATGCGTACCACTACGACGGAACCTGGAAACGAATCCGAACGGAACACATCGGCAGTGACGCGACAGGACCGCTGTTCCGAGCGCAGACTTCGTCACTGAGCTACTTCACAGTCGGCGTCACGGATACGGACACAACGGGGAGCGCTGCGGCTGACCGCGACACGGAGCAAGATGACAGGGATCAAGATAGCACTCAAACGGATAGTTCGTCACAGGACAGCACCGACCGGTCCGACAGTTCGTCCGACCAGCAGTCCGAACAAGAGCAACAGCAATCCGGCCAGAGCGATGAAGCCGAAGAACAGGAAGAGTCCCCGGACACGACCGACAGCAGGCCGTGGTGGCATATCACAGCACCGCTCATCTTCGTCGGTAGCGTGGCGGGAATCATATACTTGCGCTGGACAGATCTGGTCGGCCTCGTGGGTAGCGGTCCACTTGACGACAAACAACTCGCCGGGATCCGAGAGTATATCAGGCGGAACCAGTCATACGGACGGGAGAAGCTCCGTGAAAAGCTCGTCAAAGCCGGCTGGCCGGAAGACGTAGTGGAGAACGAACTCGACAAGTACTTCTGACAAACGTTTATAAACTCTATCTCACTCTCTACCGCTACATAGCCCCCTGGTGTAGCGGCCAATCATGACAGGCTCTGGACCTGTTGACCGCGGTTCGAATCCGCGGGGGGCTAGTTGACATTTTCGTCAGGATCGAATGCGTAACTATTGGACACTGAAAAATAGTATCCGGTATTGGTGTAAGTCGGATTATCCCAGTTTACGATGAACACGGATTTTTTGTACTGATATATTTGATAGTTTTCCGGTATTTTCAACCGAACAAGAAGGTGCAGAAGGTTCCTGCGCTGTCCTGACACCCTAGCCAGAGGAAGAAGAGGAATAGTAGGAAGATCGCTACGCCGATGATGTAGCTGATGACCTCTCTCTGGGCGCCTTTCTTTGAGTTGTACTCGCCGATGACCGCGCCGATAACACTGCCGGCCGCCACGCCAGGCATTCCACCGCTGAGTCCGCCGATGACGGCTCCAGCTACGGACAGCTGTGCAGTCCTCCGATCCTCCCCGCCGATGTCAATCATTTTCGACCCGTACTATCTGTAACTGAAGGATTATCATATAAGTAATTATCCCAGCGAAGAGAACGGCAGCCCGGGTTTCCAAGGGTATGCGCAGTGTCGCTGTTGTCAATACCCATATCGACGCTCCGAACACTGCCGAAACGAGTGCGGTGATGCTTAAGATGTTCGTGGCCCACGTGCCGAAATGATCGAATAAATTGCTCACACGTCCAGATGAATATGGATGCTTTAATCTCTTGCTCTTTTGTTTCCGGATATATTCCGGCATTAAACCCAACGTTTATATTAGATTCGGCATATCTCATCGTTATGACGAAACGTATACTCGCTCTTTTCACGGTATTGCTTCTGCTTGGGTGCGCATCGTCCGCCCCGACCGCAGACGCGACCGGTGACTCGTCGCTCGAAGGTCAGGACGATACACAGCAGTCAAACGTTGATCTACAGGTCAAGGGCGACGCTCCTAGTTTCCAAGCCACAACGATAAACGGTGAGGACGTGAGCCTAGCACAGTACATGCAGACTGGCAAGCCGTTACTAGTATACTTCACCGCGTCATGGTGTCCGATCTGCGCACAGAACTGGCCGCATCTAGATACCATGCATGAAGAATACGGTGATCAGATTAATATTGTCGCGATCAGCATCGACCCGAGCGACACGGCTGAGGTGCTGCAAGATCTGGCACAGGAAGAGAACCTTAGCTATCAGATGGTACCCGGCTCGCCCGGTATCATGCGTGACTTCGGCGTGAACCAGCAAGCGACGACTGTTGGGGTCAACACGGACGGAAAGATCGTGTTCAAAGAGGAGAAGAAAGCGCTCTCTGAAGACACATACAGGGATCTGGTGGAATCGCTTATCCGATGAACGAGTTCCTCTACTTCTCCTTCATACAGGGCGTCTTCGCGTTCTTCGCACCGTGCGCGGCAGCACTCCTCCCCGCATACGTTACGGGTTTCATCGCGCGCAACACTGCATCGCACGGACGACGGCTCTGGCGCGGTGTCAAACTCGCAGCGCTGAGCGTACTCGGTGTCCTGACAGTCTACGGTATCGCCGGTGTGCTCATCGTCGCTGCCAGTCAACTCATCAAGCAGTATATGAAATATATCGCGACCGGCATGGGCGTGGTCATCATCGTGCTCGGTATCCTCCAACTGTTCGAACAGAACATCTCCCTCGATCTCCACGTGAGCCACGGTGACGCGTCCAACGAGGTCATCGAAGCCTACCTGTTCGGTGTCGCGTATGCGATAGGAGCCCTGGGCTGCCTCTTCCCCCTCTTCTTGGTCGTAGCCACGGAAGCTATCACTGCAGAGAGCGCACTACAGGGACTCTCGTACTTCATCGCATACTTCGCGGGTATCGGCGGCCTCCTCACGGTGACCATCATCGTCGCTGTGTATGCCAAAGACTTCGTCTCTACACAGATAAGACGCGTGCTCCCTTATATCGAACGCGCCACCGGTGTCTTGCTCATCCTCGCCGGGATCTACATCATCTATTATCAGCTCGTACTGTTCTAGCTGGACCAGCAGAACATTTAAAAAAGCGGTGTGTTTTGCTTCTGCAAGGTGATAAAAATGGAGTTTGACGAGTTTTTGATAGAGGAGTATGGGATAGAAAATGGTGTCTACCGAGACGATTCCGGCAGAGTTATTGGTGAGATCGACGATCGAGGCACGTTCAACCCACAGCCAACAACAGAAATTGTGCACAAGGCAAACTTTCACGAAAAATCTATCCCTGAGACGATTCAGGACAACTCCGATTATGAACGAGCAGAGGTTCGAGACGGTAATACCCTTCTAGGATATTTCTCTCGAGATGGAAACTTTACACGGTTAGGCGTGCGAGGTGACGATGTGGTAAAATACCAAATGGCACAAGGCCAAACGATAGGTTTCCAAAGGGGACTGGTGAACCGGGTGACCCCCTCTCGCTCACGAGGATCCCGTCTGGCGGATATACTCAGAGAGTAAGCTCGCACGGGAGGTGCCTTTCGACCAGTAGATTCTGATGGTGGTCGAGCAGCGCATATAGCCTCGGAGAGCCTTATACAGTGTACTATCGAACTCGGTATCAGATGGACAAGACGACCCGATACCGCGCGTCCCCACTCCGTACGCGGTCGAACGCTTCGTTCACGTCCGTAATATCGTAGGATTCGACAACGGCGCCGATGTCGTGGCGTGCGACGAATGCGAGCATCTCCTCTATCTCCTTCCGACCGCCGGTGTTCGACCCGATGACACCTTTCTTTCCAGCGAGCAGTTTACGCGCGTCTACGGAGATATCGCCCGGCACAGCCCCGACGTTGCACAGCCGACCTTCTGGTCGGAGCGCGTCCACATAGGCGTTCCAGTCCAGCTCCGCGGGCACGGTCGAGATGATGAAATCCAGCGCTTCATCAGCTATAGCGGAAGTATCCCGGGCATGTACAAAACTATCCGCGCCGAGCTCTTCGGCATCAGAACCTTTCCCTGGTGACGTGCTGAACACGGTCACGTGACACCCCTTGGCATCCGCGAACTGCACGCCGAAATGACCAAGACCTCCCATACCGACGATGCCGACGCGATCGGAACTATCAACCTGCCGTAGCGGAGTGTACATGGTGATACCGCCGCAAAGCAGCGGAGCCGTGCGCTCACCGTCGAGGTCGTCCGGCACACGGAAGGCGAACCGTTCAGCGACGTTGATCGCGTCTGCGAAACCGCCGTTGCGTCCGATCGCCGTGGGCTGCTGTTTGGGACACAGGTTTTCTTTCCCGACATCGCACCATTCGCACATGCCGCAGCTCCCGGCTTGCCAACCCACCGCGACGCGGTCTTCTTGGTCGAACCTGTCCGCATCCGCACCTGTACTGCTGACGGTACCTACGATCTCATGTCCTGGGATGAACGGATAGGAACTCACGCCCCAGTCGTCATCGACCAAGTGCACGTCGCTATGGCAGATACCGCAGTAATCGATACTGATCGCGATCTCATCTTTATCGAGATCACCAGGATCGTACTCCCACTGTTCAAGATCACCTTCTGGTTCCATCGCTGCATACCCATGAATCATCACTCACCACCTCAATATTTCTTATCAAAACGGGCTTTTATGTGTTCTGTTTCACCCCGCAAGAGCGAGGAAGGAGTTGTGAGAACGTGTCACGTTGCAAGCTTGTAGAGATACACGTAGATAGCCGCTTGCGAACCGACGAGACCGATGGTCAACAGGTCCTTGAACGCGTAGCCTGGGAAACGGCGATAGGTGAACCAGAGCAGCAAACAACCGAGTGCGTACAGGAACACGCCAGCAGCGAGTCGCATATACCGCCTGTTCTCCTTACGCCACGCCTCCAACCGTTCACTCTTCGCCCCGGCGTAGAGTAACAACGTGAGGAGGAGTAGGGGCGCGACGAAGATAAGGTTGTACAAGACGAGCCACGGTAGCCAGCTCGACACCGCTGCCGCGTCTATCAAGCTGAGGATCGCCAAGTAGACCTGTCCCGTACACGGTAGCTCGAACGCGGCCGCCGCGAAGCCGATAGGCACGGTCATCCCGAACGCTGCATACGGGTGGTCGCTCGCCACGTCCCCCATCCTGTGTATCATCTGCTTCAACCGCGACGACCCGACCATCTCCATCGAAACGCCCTTCCCGTACCACAGGTAGTCCTTGAGTTCGAACGCCGCCGCGCTCCACGCCACGAACGTCGCGACCCAGTAGAATATATACGAGACGGTCGGGGACTGCACGGCGTGGAGCAAGCCGATACCGGCGAGTAAGTACGTGACGAACACGGAGCTTGTGTACAGGATACCGCCGATGAGCATCATCAGTGCATCGTCGAATACCTTCATCAGATACGTCATGAGAAAGATGAGCACGCCGAACGCGCACGGATTCACGCTATCGATGAGCGCGCCGATGATCACAGAAGAAAACGCTAGCTCTGTGAAAGCGAGGGTGCCCAAGAGCGGTAGAGAAAACGTGAAATCAGCCATCCGAAAGCGAACAGCCCGACGCTTCTGCCAGTGACTGCACGTCCTGCGTCCCGCCCAGGCGCCTCCCGTTGATGATCCACGTCGGCGTACCGCGCTGCACGTTACCCTGACACGCTTGGAGCTGCGTGGTCGATCTATTCACGGGTGTCAACGAGCTGATACGCTCCGCTCGCTCACCAAGCGGTGAAGACGCCACATCACGCGGACGACAACGAACGTAATACCCGCGTGCATCGAGGTAGTTCTTGAACGCGTTCACACCGATCTCAGCCTTCTGCTGCCGGCAGTGCGGACACGCGTCGAAACCGTACATCGTCGCGTTCTGTTTCGCAAGGCAACGGGCAAGGTCCGGATGTTCCGCGTTCCCACCTCCGGTGAAGATGAAGATACCGACGATAAGAAGGACGACACCGCCCACCGCGCCGAGTATAAGGTCCTCGTGTTCCATCAGCAGGCGAAAAGACTCGGTGTATTATAAGGATTTACCCTGTACCGTGCTCGTATACTGCTTGCGCGACGACCAGAGGTTTTAACAACGTGTTCGTTCACCGTGCTACCTATGACTACCTTGGTACGTCAGCCTGTCACGGCGTGGATGAACACAGCGATTACCTTCTTCACCGGTATCGCCGTGCTCCTCGGGGGAGCGATGCTGCTGCACCGCTACGAGGTCCTGCAACTACCGGCGGTGGTATACCGCACCGTGACCGCCCTGTTCGTAATCGTGTTCACGTACCTTGTCGCATCCACCGCTATCCGCCTCACCGTCCGGGTACTGCTCGGAGGACTGTCCGAGGTGGAACCGGAGCAACGTATCCTCATCGGCATGCTGTACAGCTTCGTCATCTACATCATCGCCACGCTGTATCTCTTCTGGTACTTCGGACTGCAAGCCAGGAACATCACGATCCTCATCGGCCTGTTCACCACGGGACTGGCCTTCGCACTCCGGGATGTGCTGATGACCTTCCTCGCTTGGATCTTGATATTGACGAAACGACCGTTCCGTATCGGAGACTATATAAAGATCTGAGACGAAGAAGGGACTTTTAGACACGTGGGCACGTTCTTCGTCCTCCTCGCCGAGACCGAGAACGCGTCAGAATACACCAGAGTGCCCAACAAGGTCTTCCTGGAAAAAGCGGTGCAGCGCAAGGGACGCGGAACGTTCCGCGACGACCTCCGCATCCCCTTTGCGTACGTGGATGCTTCCGTCGAAGATGCCGTAGACGAACTCCAGGAAGCGCTCGAAGAGCACGTCAAACAACCGCACGTCTCCGTCCAGGCAGAAAGCGATAAATGGCACGTACAGATCGAGTACCTCACCAACGCCGAGGGTAAGCACGCGGATGAAGAGGCCATCTTCAATGCCGCCGTGCATGAACTCGATTCCTACCTGCACAAGCCTAAGGAGTAGAAACTCTTAAATTACCTGCTCTCCCGAAAAGATGTATGTTGCCGATCGAACTCGACTACACGGAACAGACGTTCTCAGTCACTGAAGAGATTACAAGTGAACAACTCCGAGTCCTCCGCGACAACATAGCACAGCTACGCGACGTCATCGTCTTCTTCACCGCCGTCCCAGCCGCGAAGGGACTGGGCGGTCACACCGGCGGCGCCTACGATATCGTACCGGAATACTGCATCATCGACGCGTTCATGCGCAACGACGACGCATATCCGGTCTTCTTCGACGAAGCCGGGCACCGTGTCGCGCTCCAGTACCTCAACGCCGTGCTCAAAGGCGACCTGGACCAGGAAAAACTGTTGCAGTATCGGGAATATGCAGCGGAGAACCCGCTCCCGGGACATCCGGAATCCACGCTCACCGACGGCGTGGAGTTCAGCAGTGGACGACTCGGCCATCTCTGGAACTACGTGAACGGTGTCGCACTCGCCCACCCTGATGAACAGCTAGTCATGTTCGGTAGCGATGGCAGTCAACAGGAAGGGAACGACGCCGAGGCCGCGCGGTTCGCCGTGGCCAACGATCTCAACGTCACTGTCCTCGTGGACGATAACGACGTCACCATCGCCGGGCATCCGAGCGAATACATGCCGGGGTACGACATCCCCGCAACGCTCGCGGGTCACGGCCTCGACGTACACGAAGTGAGCGTTGATGACCTCCGCAAGCTCTACGACGCGATACGCATGTCCCTCAAGAGCGACGGTCCGGACTCGGTCATCGTGGACCGACCCATGGCTACGGGGATCCAGGGTGGTGAAGGGCGGAAAGAACTCCACGATGCTATCGATCCCGAACTCGCCGTCTCCTACCTCGAGGACAGAGGGCACGCGCGGGCAGCGGAGTACATCCGCGATGTGGAAGGACAGTCACACGACCGTACATACAGGGGGGTCGGTGATGATTTCCAGAAGAACCGCTACCTCTTCGGTGACTACGTGAATGACATAATCAGGGGAGAGCAGGACCGTGTGCGCGTCATCGACTGCGACCTCGAGGGCAGCACCGGGTTGGAACCCATCAGAGAGGAACATCCGGACGCGTACATCAAAGGCGGGGTGATGGAGCGCAACAACTACAGTGTCGCTGCTGGGTTCGGACAGGGAGAACGACAAGCAGTGTACGGCACGTTCAGCGCGTTCAGCGAGATGGTCAACTCCGAGATCCAGATGGCCCGGTTGAACGATAGTAACGTGCTCGCTCACTTCAGCCACGCGGGCGTCGACTGGATGGCCGACAACACGTGCCACTTCGGCATCAACATCTTCTTCACGGACAACGGCGTGGGCGACAGTCGCTTGTATTTCCCCGCGGACCGCCATCAGTTCAAAGCCGTCCTGGAATCTGTGTTCTGGAACGACGGTCTGCGTTTCATTTTCAGCACGCGTTCCGCCGTGCCGGAGATACTCGATGAAGAGGGAGAGCCGATGTATGAGGATTATACGTTCACGCCCGGACGGGACGAGGTGGTACGGGAGGGGACAGGGTATATCGTGTCGTACGGAGCGATGCTGTACCGCTGCCTCGACGCCGCGGAACGTCTCCGCGAGGAAGGCTTCGACGTAGGGGTTATCAACACACCGACGTTGAACGTGCGAGACGAACAGATGCTCGACAAGCTCAGCGATGCATCCTTCGTACTGGTCGTCGAAGCACAGAACGAGACGACCGGTCTGGGGACACGGTTCGGTACGTGGCTCCTCCAACACGGCTTTACCGGTACCTACGAGCACATGGGCACGACCAAGGACGGACACGGCGGTGTGTACGAACAAGTCCCGCACCAAGGGCTCGATCCTGACTCGATCATGGAAACGGTCCGTGACCTTTAACAAGCACGCATCCAACCTCCGAGATATGGAAGAGTTCCGACGACGCGTCTTCGAGTTCTACGAAGAACACGGGCGCGACTTGCCCTGGCGCGACACGCACGAACCCTACAAAATCCTCGTGAGCGAGGTCATGCTCCAACAGACACAGGTCTCACGGGTGGTTCCGAAATACGAGGAGTGGATCGAACGCTGGCCGACCAATCAGGCACTGGCAGAGACAGCACTCGACGATATCATGCCTGTCTGGCAAGGGCTGGGATACAACAACAGAGCCAAACGGCTGCGCAACGCCGCTGCACAAGTGGAAGCGGAACACGAGGGGGACTATCCACGGGATATCGAACGGTTGCAGGAACTGCCGGGCGTCGGTCCGTACACCGCCAGTGCACTGCTCATCTTCGCGTTCAATGAGGACGTCGCCGCCGTGGATACGAACATCCGCCGCGTGCTCATCCACGAGTTCGACCTGGACGAGGACGTGGGCATGGATACGCTGTACAGCATCGCGCACCGTCTCGTACCGACCGGTCGGAGCAGGGAATGGCACAACGCCTTGATGGATTACGGAGCGCTTGAAGCCACGAGCGCCGAAACGGGTGTCGCTTCCCGCGGATCGCAGTCACCGTTCGAGGGGAGTACACGATACTACAGGGGCAAGGTGGTGCGACGCGTCACCGAAGAAGGACCTGTCGACGTGGACGCGCTCGATATCGAGGATACGGAAGAGGTGCTGGAATCGTTACAAGAGGACGGTTTGATCGTCGTGGAAGACGGTAGGGTATCACTCGCTGAGTAACCGCTTCCGACCCACATAGGTAAGCAGCACCCCGGAGAGCGCTTCGATCGTCGATAACCCTGCATACGTCCATTCCTGACGCGTGGCGTAGAAGTACACGTTGTACGAGCCGAATCCGAGTACGCAGGTGCCGAGGACGACCGCGAGCACTGACAACGCTCTACGTGGTTCCATAATTATTTATCGTTCCTTCCGGTATTTAAGACGTGCGGTGCACGTCCGGTCTTGTTCTCCTACACGGGGACTACGAGCGGAGTCTGCGCTCGATATCATCCTTGTACCAGTACGTCACGACGCACAGCAGGAGGAATGCGGATACGACCAGGAGAAAGCCCGGTTCCCTGTACGACCCCGTGTTGGCACCGAGGTAGCTGTAGGCGAGAAACAGGGGGAACCGTCCCAGGACGACCGCCCAGAGGAACTCCCTGAGCGGAATCCGGGACAGACCAGCCAGGGCGCAGAGCACGTCATCCGGAAAAAAGGGCAGGAGAAACGCGAAGAAGAGCAACGACGGACCATGTCGCGCAACCGCATCATCATAGCGCTGGATACGCTGCTGTTCCGCCATGTGCTCCACGAAGCCGCGACCGAGCCAGCGGGCCAGTCCGAAAACAATGAGTGAACCGATCACCGTGCCGATCATCGTATAGAGCACGCCGTACCAGGTACCGAAGAGATACCCGCTCACGAAAGCTGTCACGCCTCCCGGAAGCGGAGCGACGATGACCTGTACCGCTTGTAAGACCACGAACACGAGCGGTCGATCGAGGGTGCGTAGCCAGTGCCAACTGTAGACCCAGTCGAAGCGCAACGCTACGACTATGCAAAGCAGCACTATCGCTGCGAGGCCGGTGAGTTTCAGATACTCCTCGCGACGCACACCAACTGTTCCGGACCGCAGTTTTTTATGTTCTTCTTGCGTCCGTTTGGCTGTGGAGTGTAGAGCGATCCGTGAGACATTTGCCGAGCGGCGGGATATCATCGAGGAACGGTTAGACACGTTCCGACAGACATACGACAAGGACTCGGGTAGATGGTTTGAAGAGCTCACGTTCTGCGTCCTCACCGCGAACACATCGGCCAAGATGAGTTTAGAGGCTATGGAGGAGATACGTCCCATGCTCTTCACTGCGGGCGCGGATGAGATCGCTGACGCCCTCGACGGTGTATACCGGTTCTATAACACCCGTGCCGAGTACATCGTGCACAACAGAGAACGGTTCGGCGAGGGACTGAAAGACGAGGTCTGTTCCTACGACGATGCACGTGCGCGGCGTTCGTTCCTCGTGGACGAAGCGAAAGGTATCGGCTGGAAAGAGGGGAGTCACTTCTTGCGGAACGTGGGGCACACCGGCCTCGCCATCCTGGACAAGCACGTGCGCTCCGTCCTGGTCGAACACGACGTTATCGAGCAAGGCAGGCCTTCGTCGCGTGAAGAGTACGAGGAGCGGGAACGGTCGATGCGGGCGTTCGCAGGCGAACTCGATATCCCGATGGACGCGCTCGATCTCGTCCTGTGGAGCATGCAGACCGGTACTGTGTTGAAGTAGCATAAACTATTTATAACGTCGGCGCGGGGAGATAACGTGCGACGAACCCTATTACTCTTGACGCTCGTCACAACGGCCGCCGCACTGGGCGCGTTGTCTGAGGAAGAATACGGTCCTGATCTCGCTGAGCGTTACGTCCAGATGGAGGTGGACTGGGTGCGGGAGAACCACGACATCATCTTTGACTTCGCCGAGCAGTCAAATGAGCGCGTTAATATGGTGAGCGACGAGGAGCTTGCCGAGATGCTCCGCCATCCGGTCACGCGAGAACGTTTGGGTATAGACGAGGTCAACTTTACACTGAACGTTTCCGATAATAAATCCGAAGTGGGCAACGAAACAGGGCTGAACGCGTCACGGGGGGGAACAGCAGGTGAAACGAGTTTGTTTTGTTTTCACAGTCAAGCGCTGGGTACATATGTGACGCGGGCGCACTGGGTCCCTGACGGGCTGAAGTTCTTCACCGCACTGTGGTGCCGTTCAGCAGTGATTTGACGGCGGAGACGGGGATGGCGAAGCCGAGGCTTTCCGAATCGCGTATCTTGAACGTGTTGATACCCACTAGTTCGCCGTCGCTGTTGATCAAGGGGCCGCCGCTGCTCCCTGAGTTGATCGGAACGTCCGTTTGGATGTACGTACCCTCGGGGAAGCTTCGTTCCCGTGCGCTGATGATTCCCTCCGTCACCGTGAAGCCGAAGCCCTCGGGATTCCCGATAGCGATGACGGCCTGCCCCGTCACGACGTCGCTCATGTTACCGAGTGTGATCGGAGCAACGTCGAGGTCACCGCGGAGCAGCGCGAGATCGCGGTCCGGAGCGGTCGTGCCCACCTGCAGCGTGTGGTTCCTTCCATCGTTCGTGCGGACGGTTACGGTCGACGCTCCTCGCACGAGATGATAGTTCGTCACGACCGTGTCCGGAGCGACGACGACCCCGCTACCGCGTGAAGAGTTCGTGGAGAGGGAGACCGCGGCTTCCTGCACGCTCTCGACCACGCTAGAGAGGTCGTCCTGCTTGATCTCCTCGCGCAGATTTTGTAATTCGATATTGTTCTCACGTTCCGTCTCTTCGATGAGTCGCAACAGTTCGTCGGTCCGTTGCTGGTACTGCTCCTCGCGCTTCACGATGTACCGGCTCATGCGCTGTATCTTCTGTTCGTATGCCTTCTTTTGCTCTCCTACGTCTTTGACCGCTTGCGAGAGGTTCTGCAGTTGCTCGGACAGTGCCTCGTCCTCCTGGGCGGAACGGTCTGCCTGGTAGTATATCATGACAGCGTTATGGGCGATGCCGAGCAGCATCAGTATGACCAGGCCGAGAAACTGATATTTACGCATCTAAACATATGCACCATCGGTTATTTAAAATGCTTTTTGCTACAACCAATGTAGATGTGTTCGTAGTGGTTCGCGGTGACCCAACCCAAAGGTTTATAAGAACTGGTAGGTACGTTTTCACTGCAGAGTAAACATAACTGAATGCGTCAGAGGTGTTGATGATGGAGAAATGGTTTGCATACGGTTTCACGGCGGTCGCAACGCTAGCATTACTGTCTGTGCTGGGCACAGCATCGCTTTCAACGGTGTACAACCCGGTAGAGGGCGAGAACGTGCCGATCGACCGCGTTAGTATGGATGATCTGACGAGTTGGGTATCGTACTCGTCGTTCGCGAAATGGAACGATATGAGCGAGCTTCGCTCGTATCTACAAGAACAAGGTACTTCGCTCGAGGAGCTCCGTGAACGAGCGAGCGAGATGAGTCGTAAAGAGCTTTTATCGTTGAGCGGTCGTAAGGAGATAGTGAAGGAATACACTGCGTATACCTCTGATGCAGATGCGCTTCAAGAGGTAGAGTGTGATCCTGACGATCGTCGTGTCGAGTTCGAACTGACGAACACGGGAGTTCGTCCGTGGTTCCTCATCTCTCAGGAATTTACGAGCACCCGGAGGGGTGATGAGATGCGCAAGCGACTCTCGGATTCTCTCAGGAGTGCCGAAGCGGTGAGCGTGTTCGTGAACGACTACCTTGCGAACAGTAAGCTTCCCCGTTATCACATGGGTGAGCGCATCTTCACTGAACAGGGTCAGACGTTCGCTCAGGCGTGTCAGGCTGACTTCCTCCGTCCTGGCAATACTGTTTCGTGTGAGCTTGAACCGGTACCGCTGCGCAGCGGGATGGCAGTGGACAACTCGATCGAGCTGAACGCTCCGAGTGTGAAGGAGCGCGTCGAGTTCGAGTGCGCGTAACTGCATTTGTTCATTCCTCTTCTATCTTCTCTTTCACAATAAATTTTAAATACCCCTTCTATTATACGGATTAGTATACCAGTGTAAGTTAAACTAGTAAGGTTTACAGCGAGGTGTCTGGCATGGTATCGATTCAACACGTGGCGAAACGGAACGAAATGTCTGAGGAACTGCAGAAGCACGGCTTCGCAGCCGACTACGAGGAAGCGATCGAGCAGGCGGACCAGATCTACAGTACCGAACGGGAGAGTCCTGATGTCGCATTCTCGGAGGGCAGCGCACACGAGGAGCAATCACTCATGCAACGGACGAAAGAAACGATGGAAGAAGCAGAACGGAGCGGCGAGGAAGAAAATGAAGAAGCGGTGGACGACTCCTCCACCCACGACGAGCTCCGGGAACGCGTGGAAGCGATCGAGCAAGCGCTGGAGGAGCAGTCCGAATCAGAACAACGACTGGACACCGTCATCCAGAAGGTGAACGAGATCGTCAAGGCCATCAACGAGTTGGAAGATCGACAGGATGCACTCGAGCAACAACTCGACGGCGACGTGAGCAACACCACGAAAGAACAGCAAGAAGCATCAGAAGCAGACACAAGCGACGACACGGACTCGTCCGACGAGAACCCCGGCACAGGAGACTACGGACCGGACGACGTCGCCGTCGAGAACGTCTTTTACAGCGGAGATTCATAGCTGGGTCGTGTCGGTCACGGGGGTTCCGGCGACCCAGCCCCCATTTCGCACTGGACACGCGGGGAACGAGGTTTAAAAGAACCTGGTCGTCCCCGCTTCAATCCGTGCTTCGCAACACGTTCCGCACACTCCCCGGCGTCGGCCCGGCTCGTGAACAGGAATGCTGGGAGACCGGTATAACTGACTGGAAGGACTACATAGCTGCTTCAGAGATACGGGGTATCCCACGCTCAAAAAAGCTCTTCCACGACGCAAAACTGCAGAAATACCGGCGAGCGCTTCGTAACGACTGTTGCTCTGCATTCCACGACTGGCCCCAACGTCTCATGTGGCGCCTCTTCTCCAGTTTCAAAGACGGTGCAGTGTATCTAGATATCGAAACCGACCAGTACCGTAACATCACGCTCGTCGCAGTCCACGACGGTGCAACGCGACAGTACGCGCAGGGCCAGAACCTCTCACGTGCGGTACTCCAAAAAGAACTGGAGCGAGCAGATATGCTCGTCACGTTCAACGGGAGCAGCTTCGACCTACCACTCCTGGAACAGCGCTTCAATATCAGGATCGACCGCCCCCATCTCGACCTGTGCAGCCTCGCCCACCGGATCGATCAGAAACGTCCGCTCAGCGACATCGAGGACGACATAGGGATAGCGCGAGAGAGCGAAGCAAATCCGGTACGAGAATGGGAAACGTATATGCACACGAAGGAAAAGCCCGAAGCGTTACTCCGGTACAACGCAGCCGACGCGGCGAACCTCGAACCCCTCGCAGAACACCTCGTAGCGAAGCAACGCCGGGAACTACCCGTCATACCCGGCTAACCAATCGAGCACGTCGTTCCAGTGCCCGTCGGGATCCACGCCGCGGAACGACGCCACTACCTCTCCCTCTACGATGATAAAAGTGGAACGCGTGATACCCATGAACGTCTCCCCGTCGAACGACTGCTCTTCGTACACGTCAAACGCTTTGCTCAACGAAGCGTCGGTATCGGCCACGAGCGGGAACGACAAGTCGTACTTCTCCCTGAACCGTTCATGCGATTCGATAGGGTCATTACTCACACCGTATAATGAGAATCCGTGCTCCCCGATATCACCGAGGACGTCCTGGAAACCGCACGCCTCCTTCGTGCATCCGGGCGTGTCGTCCTTCGGATAGAAGTACACGACCGCCTTCTCCGCTTCTGACGGATTGAACGAGCCGTCCGTCGCTTCCACGTCGATATCAGGAACGTTCATACTTGATCGAGCAATGCCTGGGTGAACGCTGGCATATCGGGCGGGAAACGAGACGTGACGAGGTTATCAT
>CAYWOP010000003.1:0-16339 GCA_964459935.1 uncultured Methanosarcinales archaeon
GATCGCGCGGGTGCGGAGTTTGAGATCTTCGGAGAGGTTGCGGAGCGCCTCGGTACGGTCCGACTCCACCGCCACGTTGAGCTGTGACAGGTTGAGACGCACCGTCTCGACCTCCGCATCACCTTTCAGATCGATACGGACGCGAGGCTCCGTCACATTGATCTGATCGGATTCGAGCGATCGAAGCACACCCCGTATCTGCTCGTTGATACTCTGGTTCGCCGCGGTACGCATCTCCTCGTCACTCGGCGCGTAGGGTGCGTTACAGTACCACACTTCCGTCGTGTTGCTGTATCCTTGACTCGCGAGGGACCGCACACCGTACAGCGATGCATCCTCGATGCCTCCAGCGATCTCCTGTTCCACGCGTTCGATCCCCGTGGCGTCGACGCCCTGAGGTGTGGACCGATCTCCTGACATCGTGTACACGCCCAGGCCTAGGAGGAGAAGTGATGTGACGAGAACGAGCGCTGGAACGTTCCCTTTCGTGAACATGCTCCCTGCTCACCAGTAACAGTATATTAATCTTATCCTACCACTGTGAGTCGTGCGGGACAGTCGTGGTACGCATGCTCTATCAACACGTTGTACGTGAACGTGTTCTCAACGATGCTCGTATTGTCAAACTCCCACGAGCGTTCCTCGCAACGCGAGGTATTCAACTGTTCGATACGGTAGTCGCCAGGGCACGTCTTGTTCTGCTCGAGCGAGGAGAACTGGATGGAATCCGTATCGTAGCACTGCAGGATCCTGTCCTTCATGTTACGCGCCTCGACATAGGTCCGCGCTTGCTCCTCCATGCCCTGCTGTTGTGACAGGATGAGCGAGCCGTAGTATATCAGGCCGACGGTCACGCTCGTGAGTACAACGATGAAGAAGAACGTGCTCAGTATCGTATAGAAGCCCTTACGTGATCGTGAGTCCATCATAATACTCCACGGAAACATAGGTTCTGTTGTCTAGGCTGATATTGGCGGACGATGCGGGGCAGGGTAGGGATACACATCGATTCAACCGTTGCGTGGCGATACACAGCCGCGTTACGGTATCGTTGTCCACGATGAGTCGCCCATCTTCGGTCCGCGGGTTGTATCGACTGGTGTATTCGATGTGCAGGCGTTGGAGGATCGCAGTTGGAGGTTTGTGAGGTCCGAGCTCACCGTTGTCGACACCTGTGATACCGGGTGTATGTTCTGCGCTCCCCAGTTGAACAGGATCAGACCGGCGAGGATCGTCCCGATCCAGAGTATCACATTCTGTACCGTCTCTCCGCGGTTCAATCTTCATACACCCAGAGTTCGACCTCTTCCTGCTTCCCGTTGGGTAGGTAGATGCGCTGTTTGGTCACGAGTCGGTCCCGGCTGTCGTAACGCGTGCCGGCGGTGATACGGTGCGGGTTGTTCCGGAGGACATCGTCCACCATGGAGAGTATCTTTTCCTCCAGCTCGTCGACATCTGTGAGTGATGTGGTGACCCCTCCGGTTTCGTTGGCGAGCTGTCCCATCTGGTCCCGTATCTTCTCTTGGCATGTGGCGTTGGGTTGGAAACACACGTTCGGGCGTTTTCCGTTGCACCCTGGACAGCCGGGGCTCCCGCACCACGTACCGTTGTATGGTCCGAACTCGCTAGTGGTCTCGCTCGTCTTGAACGAGTTGCCCTCAAGGAAACGTGGTGGGTTGTAGTCGCAGTCGAAACTGTATATCGGGTTGATGATGTCGCCTTGCTCGCGGAAGATCGGAAGCACCGTATCTATCTGTTCCTGACTCCGCGCTGCCGGCGTTCCCGGACCGGAGTTGCACCCCGAGGCGCAGATACTGCACACCCATGCGTACGTACGGTCACGCCAGTCCCGGTCCGTGCGTTGGAAACACGAATCCGGTACGCTGCTCGTGGCGAACTCATCGCTCACGGGAAAGATGAGGTGGAGCCATGAGACGTTCCCGGTATTTGCCTGTTCGTTGAACCAGTATGAGGCGAAGCCGGAACCGCTGGCCCAGTCCGCCTCCGTAAAGGTGGAGCGCGGTAGTGCGGGACTCGTGTCCTCCCACTCGTTGAAGGAGTCGAAGGACTGCGGCGTGGGTGGTTCGATGTCAATATACGGATTTCTTGAGAGCTCATACATGTCTTCGAAGCCCACCGTTCGACACGTGAGCCATGGGGCGCCGAGGTCCTCGAAGATGTTGCACTTTGCAGTATCTTGAGAGAGGATGAAGACCTGGGCCGTGACGCTTCCGTTGCTCGGGAGTCGCGATTCCACCTTGGTGACGAGCCCTGGTAGTATCGTCTTGAGCTTCTCCCGCTCCGCTTCCACGGTAGGGCTCCCGTCGAGGACGAAACTCAATGTCATGCGTTGCACATCCCATTCCGCATCGAGGTAGTAACCGTCCTCACCCACGAGTCGGTCGAGCACGGTACCGGTAGCGTTTCCCACGTCCACTGTTTGGTTGCCGACGGCGATGGTCTGTCGACCGTTCGCTAGAGCACGTCCGATGAGGGCGCGGAGCGGGAGGTTTGAGGTGGGCTCGGTCGCTCCGATCGTCGTGGAGAGCGTGGACAGGTGTTGGTCTGTGCGGAAGAAGCGCTGTGAGGTCTCGAGTGAACGCTGCGCGTAACCGGAGATATCGGCGTAGATCACGATCCCGGCTATGAGGAAGAGACCGGTTATGATGATCGCTCCGATGATGTTATCTACGAACGCCATTGTGCCATTCCTTGGAGGTACGGTGTCGCTGTCGACACACGCTGAGTGTCGGCACGGTACAGGTCATCCTTGACAGGCCACCCGGACAGGGCCGTCCTTCGTGAACGTGCAGCGGAACTGCGCGGTGCCGCGTTCCTCCGCCACCGGTCCGGAGTAGTTCAGTACAAGTCCCTCCGCCACGTCACACTCGCACCGTTTGCAGGTGAGGTCGTCGTGTTCCAGACAGATCATGCTTCGCCGTGTCGTCATCACTGTGTCTGGGGGGAGTGCGACCTGGACGGATAACCGTGTCTCGTTGTAGCCGCCGCAGACGTAGTCGCACTGTCGCTCCAGCTTCTCGAGTGCTCCTTCACGTTCCTGCTCTCGCTGTAAATCGTTCGCCTGCTGGACGAGCGTGCCGATGATTCCGAACGCTATGAGGATGGATACCGTACCGACCCAGATCCACACGGGCTGTTCCATTACGAGATACTAACGTTGGCCAGTTCCCACCACATCGTCCCGCTCGCGACCTGCTGGTTACACGTGCCGGCTTTCCAGTGGTCCGCGAACATGCCGCTGACCGTGCTCGCTTCGAATCCGAGTTGACTCCAGTAGTTGCGGAGGATGTCCGCGCATGTCTTCGGGGTTATCTGCTGTCCGCAGCACTGGCTGACGAGCGCGTTGCACGGTACTGCGTCTTCGCAGACGCCGACGCCGGGCATGAGTGTCGAGTCCGTGTCCATCTGCTGGTTCATGTTCAGATCGAGGTACTTGGGCTGGTCTATGACTTCGCTTCCGTAGGCGAGGCAGAGGCTTGCGAGTGACTGGAGGGAACAGTCGTCGTTGCTCGCGCTGGTGCACTTCTGTTGGCAGTGCTGCCGTGCTTTCTTGCGCAGGTTCTCCTGTTCCTTTTCCTGTTGGAACTGTTGTATCTCCTCTTGCTGTTGCGTGACTTGGTTTTGGAAGAGGCGTAGCATGACCAGGGCGACTGCGAGGATGACGAACAGTGCGACGAAGATTTCGATCGGTTTCTCAGTTCCTTTCTTTCGCATATTTCACCTACACGGCTTCCTCCACTTTTAAACTTTTGTATGGCTACGTCCCTGTGATAGCGGGGAAGAGTAGTTTGATCACGAAGAAGAACCCTCCGAAGAGGATGATCGAGTACACGAGGAATCCGTGGATGTTCGATTCCATGTTCTTCGCGATGCGGTACTTGTCGTTTCCCACCTCGATAGCGGTGCTGAAGTACGACAGTGCGAGTATGGTCTCGATCAAGTACATGCCGACGATGGCTTCGATCGCCACGGGAGGTACGATGCTCTCCACGTTCACCAGGTTCAGGCTCATCCCTTGGCTCATACCGAACGCTTCGCCGAGCTGTTCGAACTGTGACGTGATGAAGGTGAGCGATTTCACTATGGCGACGCTCATGATGATAGCAGCAGCGGTGAGCATCGGTGCCAGGAGCATCATGGTGATGTTGATGAGGCTTACGCTGTCTGCCAGGAGCGTCTTCATATAGTCGTCGAGTTCGTACAGGCTCATGTTCTGCTCGCGCACGCGCTTCGCGACGCGGCTCGCGCTGTCCTGGCTGATCTCGCTGAACGAGACGATCTGTGTGATGATCTCGGTCACTTTCTTGGACGGTAGTATCTCTTCGAGACTCTCTTCGACGAGTTCTGTGAGCTTCTTCTTCGTCGTGTTGAGGCGGAGGATGATACGGTTGAACGCGGTGACGACCGGGCTGTCGCCGAAGCCGAACCGTTTGTAGTCGTTGACGATGGCGGGGAGGATGTTCTCCACGCTCATGTTCAGGGTGAGGTAGGTGCTGAAGCTCTGCAACAGGTGCGGTAGGTCCTGCTCGACCTCATTCACCTCGTTCCACAGATTTTCGTACCGCTTGGTGTAGCTACGCGTGACGAAGAGGATGCCGAGGTAGCAGCCGAAGCTCATCAACCAGCCCATGAGGAGCATGAAGACGCTGTCGAGTGACGTGATGTTGTTCGAGATCACGTAGTTCACGTAGATAAGCGTCGGGATGCTGAAGACAAGCACGATTCCGAACGCGACGAGGTAGATCCACAGGGGCATGGGTTCGTACCGTTCCGCTTCTTCCATGCGGATCGTGTCGATCTGGAGGCGTTGCGATGCGAAATTGAGCGCCATGAGGAACGTTCCCGTGGGGAAGAAGACGGTGTAGACGAAGGCGAGGATGCTCGGACGGACGACGCTGGGCATGAAGATGCTGAGGATCGGTAGGAGGAGCAATGAGAGGATGGGTACGAGGACGCCGCCGGCGATGAGCTTCTTCGCCTTGCTCGTGAGGTCTTCTGCGAACCGTTTACCAACGGTCTTGTAGTTCACGAGCAACGTTTCCGTGGTCTCGTTGATGATGCGCTCGCGCTCGTCCGGTGGTGAGATGCTCGCCGTCTGTAAGAGTCTGAGGCTTTTCACGAAGACGGGGTCAACGTCGTTCCAGATATCCGTGTAGTTGTTCATCGCCTCGCCCATGGTCATCTCCTCTTTCCGCAGGACGGTGTCCACGATATCCTGGAACTGTTCCGCGAGTATGCCCCGAAGGTGCTTCGCGGTGCTCTGGAACGCTTTTTCCAGACTGGTCTCGAGGCTGACGTGCACGCTGAGGCGTAGGATGGCCTTGAGCATCTCTTCCTGATACTCCCGTATGGTCTGGAAGTAGTACACGTTGACGGGGTAGAGGTAGAGCACCACTGCTCCGACGATGGCGAAGTAGATCAGGATGTATCCGACGAAGGGAAAGATGGCGAGGAACGGGATGGCGAGAAAGAGGAACGCGAAGAACGCCGTGAGTGCGGTGAGGATGACGTCGCTGCTGTTGTACGGGAACCGGACGAATTCCAGATCTTCATCGACGGAGGGTATCGGGAGAGACAGCGGGAGCTGTTTTCCCACCTCGTAGATACGAAGGGACTGCACGTTAGTCCTCCGGACCGCGCAGTGCTTGTTTCATACGGTGGCGGTACCGCTGTTTGAACTCAGCTTCGTTCGCATCGGACTCGAGCGGGTTGAGCTCTTCGAAGAGTAGGGTGTAGATCGTGTTGGATTTCCGAACATACTTGGCTTCAAGCAGGTCGGAGTCGCCGTTCGCGAGTCTGACGTGTTCCTGCTTCGTCCAGCCTCGGAGGCGGATGTCGTCCAGGAGGTCTTTATACGATTCATACCCGCTCGCTCGTTCGAGGATGTGGTTGAGGAGTTCAGACTCGCCGTTGAGCAGTGCGTCGGTTGGTTCGAGCTGGTCCGTATCCGGGTTGTAAACCAGTAGATCCTGGAACTCTGGCTTGTCCTCCCAGTCTTTGAGCACTTCAGTGACCTGGAGAACACGTCGTTTCCGGCCGAGGCCGGTAGTGGTCTTTATCTGGTTCTGTATGACTATGAGGTCGGTGACCTTGAAGCTTCCCTTGGGAACGCCGAGGTCGTTGACGACGCGGTCGAACACGCCATATGGCGTGTCCGCGTGGATGGTTCCCGCGACGGTGTTGCTCATCGCTCCGACGCGCATGGCTTCGTAGAGCACCTTCGCTTCGGTGCTCCTGATCTCTCCCAGGATGAGGCTTGAGTCGCCGAGTCGGAGTGTGGTGCGCAGTCCTTTGTCGAACGGCATCTCCACGCCTTCTTCGAGCAATGCTGAGCGGACTTTGAACGGGACGATGTCGTAGCCGAGGTCTTTGTAGGCGCGGACCGGGAGTTCCGCTGTGTCTTCCACTGTTATAATCCTGTATTTCGGTAGTATCTCGAGTATGAGGGCTCCGAGCATACTGGTCTTCCCGCTCCCTCTCGGTCCTGCGGTGAGGAACGTGCGTCCGTGAGCGATGGCGAGGCTCATCAGACCGGCGTACTGCGGGTTGATGGTGTGATTGTCGATGAATAGCTGGAGTGTCCATGGGTCCTCTCTGTGTCTGCGGATGCTATAGCCGATGCCGAACATGCTGAACGGGTCTGAGACGGCGGCGACGCGTGCTCGCTGTCCCTCTACGGTTATCTCACCGTCGAGCTGTGGCTGTGCCTTGTTCAGGGGGCGTCCGCTGCTGATCTTCAACCGCGTGGCGAGGTAGTTGAGGAATTCTTGGCTTGGGTAGATGTTGCTCGTGCACTCGCTGTATTTTTCGTGCACGATGCGTATATCTGTCTTGTAAGCGGGCGGGTTGATGTTTATCTCTTGGATGTTCGGGTCGAACAGGAGGTGTTCCAAGATACCGAACTCCTGGTACCAGCGTTGGATGAGCTCGTTCTCCGTCTCCCCTGTTTGTTTGAACTCTTGGAGTTCTTCGTGCAGGTCGCGCAGTTCCTGGAACGAGATGCTCATCTCGGGCAGTGTGATATGGTAGAGGTACCCGACGTCGTCCAATCTGTCATAGATGCGCACGTACGCGCCCGTTTTTTCGATCTCGTACTCGTCCACGAGCTTTACGCGCTCGGTGGGATTGGTGAGTCGGACGTCGACGAAGAACGGTTCGATGGTGAGAAGGTTACCATCGCTGTCGTATTCCTTCGTGAAGAGTCTGTTGTGGATGCGGAGCCGGTCATACTCTTCATCGTCGATGTGCTCCGCGAGTTCTTCTTTGCCCAGTTGCGGACTGGCTATGCGCAGTCCTAGCTCGTCCGCGTCGATATCGAGAATAGATCCTTCATCCACACAACCCACCCTGATGCATGGTCGGCGAAGACTCTTTTTAAAATTTACGTAGATTGGGAGGAAGAAGATTTAAATAGGAGGATTTGCCAGGATACATCGATGGAATTGTTCGGTGAGGGGGAGCAGGACGACTCGGAACAGACGATCGAGGAGGACATGCGCATCCTCACGACGCAGGTGGAGACGATCAACCAGCGGTTGAACTCGAAGGAAGGCGTCTCCGATGATATGGAGCAGAAGGTCGACTATCTGGTGAACGTTGTGTACAATATGGAGCAGACGATGAACGAGAAGATGGACCACCTGGAGGATCTCTCGCAAAAGGTCGAACATCTCATCAACCACGTATACGAACTGCTCAGCGAAGAAGAGGATGTGAGCCTTCCTGAAACGGACGATCGCTGATACAGTTCTACGACGCTTCTCGGAAACGATACGCACAGTCTGAGCTTTTCTTTTAGTAAGGGTGTTTTGGTGCGCGGTTGGCGCTACGCTTTGATTTGCTATCGGTGGGTTGTCACAGAGTCCATAGCTTTTTAAACATATCTGGTGTACTCGTATGCATGCCGCGAGGTGATCCGGTCCGTTGGTTGGTTAACGTCTTGAACGAATACGAAGAAAAGATGAATCGGGTAGAGTCGACTGTGATGAAGGCAATTACAGGAAGGTCGCGGAGGAGGTCATTCCGACCATTTCAATCTTTCAACAGGACACTCCAGTCCACCAGGCGTTTTGACAGGAAATGTGACAAGACCGTTCGCACGCTCGCACGGAAATTCAAGGATACGTTCAGAAGTGCATCCTTTACCGTTGATGAGGAAGTACTGCGGGGAAGGCCAGAACCTGAGACATCTGACGAGCAACCGATTAACCCCGCCCATCAACCATACTTCGAAAGGTATTCCAGGACGAAGTCGAAGCAGGAAGACGGAGAGGAGGATTTACTATATAACTGGCCCGCACCCCATGTCCAGTATCATACTGCTCCCGATTCGCAGAATGAGACGGCCCACGTTTCATTCTCGGGACTACGCACCCTAGTTAACGAACAAATGGTAGCTATGGAAAGAAGGGTAACACAGCAACTCTCGCCACTGCACGATACTGTAAGATCAATCGAAGATGCTGTGAATGGACTATATGACGATCCACGGGGCAGCCTCACCAGTCTCATGGAGAACGCCGTTGCCTTCGTAACGAACCACGGCCCGTTCGGAGAAGATACGCTCCGCTTGGTTGAGAGCTACAAAGATACGATACAACGTGTCAAGGAACAGACTAATGGGCAGAGGAGTCATGATTTCGATTACTTCGATGAAGTTCAAGAGACTCAGCAAACGGAATTCAGCGATCCTGACGCGAACATAGATGGAATGACAAATCAGGAGGGCCTTGCTGATAGTGTGAATAAGAGATATGCTCGTGAGCGATCCAATCTTTACACCGGAGACGATACCGTAGCGGTGCGACCTGTTACAGAGCTCGCAAACGGAACGATGGAGCAGCCTAACGAAGAAGATCTTCCTAGCCATAGCCTCTACCGTGGCTATAATCCCGGGAAGAAGTACGATGACATGCACGACGACGTGCACGGCGCGGCCCAGGACCAGGTAAAGGAACGCGCCGACAGGCTCGAGCGGACGTGGCGCTTACTACTCAACGCGGAGTATGGCTCGGAGGACTTCGCGCAGCGAGTGGCGAACGAGATGCACCCGTCCGGACCGATCAAAGTGACTGACAGAACGATCACGCGATACATGAACGAACTCACCGGAAGTCCGACACGGCGCCGGTGGGCTCGGGAGAAGGGTGCGATTGCCTCGGATCGCACATCTCCAGACGATACATACGACAATCCGCTCGCTAACGCATCCGCTCCAGAGGATCTGATCGACGGCGACGCTCCGCTAGCACCGTCGAGAAATACCGAGGAATAGTGTATAAAGATTCTCAGGAACGCCTCCTCTGTGAGTGGGTAAACAACGTACTCGATTAGACCTTCTTGAGTGTTGTGCGGTAACTCAGTGGTTTGGGCAGAGTCCGAATACATATAAGTAATCGCTGCTACAATATTATTATGGAACTCTCAGAGCAGCAACGCGCAACTTGTGACGAATATGACGGTGACTTCAGTGATCTCTCCGCGTTGTTCCTGAACTGCACGCTCAAACGGTCACCACAACAGAGCCATACGCGAGGGCTTATCGATCTCTCGAAAGCGATCATGGAGGCGAACGACGTGACAACGGAGGTACTACGCCCCGTTGACCATGACATCGTACCGGGCGTGCAACCGGATATGACGGATCATGGTGCTGCGACGGATGACTGGCCAGAGCTCTTTCAAAAAATAAGAGATGCGGACATCCTGGTCATCGGATCGCCGATCTGGCTCGGTGAAAAAAGCAGCGTCTGTACCCGCGTCATCGAACGACTCTACGGCAACTCACATCTAGAGAACGAGCAAGGACAGTACACGTACTACGGAAAAGTCGCGGGTTGTCTCATCACGGGCAACGAGGACGGGGTGAAACATTGCAGCATGAGCATCCTCTACGCGCTCCAACACATCGGCTACACCATCCCGCCCCAGGCAGACGCAGGGTGGATCGGCGAGGTCGGCCCGGGTCCTTCATATCTGGACGAGGACAGCGGCGGTCCCGAGAACGACTTCACTAACAGGAACACCACGTTCATGACCTGGAACCTCCTACACACAGCCCGTCGCCTCAAAGACGACGGCGGCATACCAGCGCATGGCAACGTCCTCGACGACTGGGACGCGGGATGCGACGTGGACTTCCCCAACCCTGAGCATCGATAAAGACCGGGATTTGACACCCCCTCAACAACACCTTTATATACCTTTGCATCTCCACCACAAGCTTTAAAAAAGGGGCGGGATTCCCCTTCTAACGCTGACCCATGGACACTAAGGTATCCGATGACACCACGTTCTAGGCATACACGAGACATCGCCTAGCAGCGTCCATGGAAACAGGCCCTGGTGGTGTAGGGGACTATCATGATGCCCTGTCGACCCATAGGGCAGCAAGGCATCGACCCGGGTTCAAATCCCGGCCAGGGCGGTCGGGCCGCTAGCTCAGCCTGGAAGGCTTCGCCCTGGGAAGTAGAGCACTCGGCTTTTAACCGAGTGGTCACGGGTTCAAATCCCGTGCGGCCCATCGACGGAGGGACAACGTGACAGACAAGGTCGAACACGAACTCATCCCGGAACACGAAAAACTGGACGACGAGGAAGCTGAAGCAGTACTCGAACGATACAACGTACAGGGCAAGCAGATGCCCAAGATCAAGGAGAACGATCCAGCGATCCAACACATGGACGTGGAGGAAGGCGACGTGATCAAGATCGAACGGGACAGTCCAACAGCAGGAGAAACGACGTTCTACCGGAGTGTAATACGTGAATAAACGTAGAAAACTATTGAAACAGTACTTCAGCGAGAACAGCATCATCAAGAGCAATATCGACAGTTTCAACCACTTCGTCAAGAACCAGATGCCGCAGATCGTCGAGGAGAACAAACTCGTCGAACCCACAATCATTCCAGATGAAGTCGAAGAGTACGAGATCTACTTGGATGATATCTGGGTGGGCAAGCCACGACTCATCGAAGCGGACGGAAGTGAACGGAAAGTGTTCCCGAGCGAAGCACGCCTCCGACAACTCAGCTACAGCGCACCCGTGTTCATGAGCGTGCACAGCGAAGTCGACGGCGTCGAACGCGAAACAATCGAGAAAACGCAAGTAGGGAAGATGCCCGTCATGCTCAAGAGCGACTACTGCCACCTCCAAGACCTCTCCAGGGATGAACTGATCGACAAGAAAGAAGACCCGACCGATCCAGGCGGGTACTTCATCGTCAACGGTACAGAGAAGATCGTCGTGAACATCGAAGACCTCGCCTCCAACCGCTTCACCGTGGAAGAACAGAGCAGCGGTGTCTCCGACTACGTGGGCAAGGTCTTCAGCGAAGAAGCGAGCTACAAGATCCCACACAAATTAGTGAAGCGCAAGGACGGCATCTTCTACCTCACCTTCACCCGCGTGAACCGGATGCCGCTCATCCCCATCCTCAAGGCCTGCGGGTTGACGGAGGACAAAGAAATAATGGAGTTCGTCGACCTCGAGGACAGCGAGGTCATGCTCAACCTACTGGAATATTCGGATATCAAATCGGAAGAGGACGCGATCGAGTTCATGGCCGAACACATGGGCATCACCCAGTCCAAAGAAGCCAGGCGGGAACGCGTCGAAGAAGTCCTCGATGAATACCTGCTCCCGCACATCGGCGACGAACCACCGGCGCGGATCCACAAAGCATACAACCTCTGCAAGTTCCTCAAGAAGTTCATCACGGTCGAGAACGGCGAGCTCGACACGGACGACAAGGACCACTACCTCAACAAGCGCTTACAGATGAGCGGGGATCTCCTAGCAGAACTCTTCCGTGTCAACCTCAAAGTACTCGTGGGCGACATGCTCTACAACTTCCAACGCCAAGTGAAACGGGGTAAACACCCTAGTATCGAGGTCATCATCCGTGAAAAGCTTTTGACACAACGGATGTACAGCGCGATGGCCACGGGGAATTGGGTCGGCGGTCGGAAAGGCGTGAGCCAACGCATGGAACGCCTCAACTTCCTCCAAGTCCAGTCCCACCTGCAACGTGTCGTCAGCCCGCTCAGCAGTCAACAAGAGAACTTCGAAGCACGCGCACTCCACCCCACTCATCTGGGACGACTCTGCCCGAGCGAAACACCGGAAGGCAGCAACATCGGCCTCCGGAAGAACCAAGCCATCCTCGCCCGAGCAGCACCGGAACTGGATGAACAAGAGATGTATGAGATCGCCGAAGACCTCGGCATGGAGGGAGTCGAATGACAGACGTGTTCATCAATAACAAGTTAGCGGGAGAAGTCGACGACCCAGAGTCCTTCAGAGAAGAGTTCATTGAAAAACGACGCGATGGTGATGTGAATACATTCGTCAACATCCACTACGATGATGAGACGGACAAAGTGGAAATCAACACGGGCAAGGGACGCACGTGCCGTCCGCTCATCGTCGTTGAAGACGGCGAACCGCTCCTGACAGAAGAGCACGTGGAAGAGATTGAGGACGGGGAGAAGAGCTGGCAGGACCTCGTCGACGAGGGCGTGATCGAGTACATCGATGCCGCAGAGGAAGAGAACTGCCTCGTCGCCCTCACCGAAGACGGAGTTGCAGAGCAGCATACGCATATGGAGATCTCCCCGTTGGACATGCTCGGCATCGCCGCGAGCATCGTCCCCTACGGCAACCACAACCAAGGCGTCCGCCTCACCCAAGGAGCGAAGAACCAGAAGCAAGCCATTGGGTTCTACGCCGCCAACTTCCACGCACGCATGGACAACGACGTGAACCTGTTGCATTATCCACAGTTCCCCATCGTCAAAACGATCACGCACGACATATTAGATTTCAAAGAACATCCGAGCGGGCAGAACTGCGTCGTCGCCATCATGGCCTACAAGGGCTACAACATGGAAGACGCCATCATCGTCAACAAAGGAAGCGTCGACCGCGGCTTCGCCAGGAACACCTACTACAGACCGATGGAAACCGAAGAACTCCGCTACAGTGGTGGTTTGACGGATGAGATCGGCATTCCAGAAAAAGACGTGAAAGGCTACCGCAGCGAACACGATTACAGACTGCTGGACGAGGACGGCATCATCCGAGCCGAAGCCACCATTCAGGAAGGTGACGTCGTCGTTGGCAAGACCAGCCCGCCCCGGTTCCTCAGCAGTATGGAAGAATACAACCTCGCCGCGTCGAGCAGGAGAGAGAGCAGCATCGCGCTCCAACACGGAGAGCAAGGCACTGTGGATTTCGTCATGCTCACCGAGAGCGACGAAGGCAACAAATTAGTACAAGTGCGAGTGCGCGAGGAGCGCATCCCGGAGATGGGCGACAAATTTACCTCAAGACACGGACAGAAAGGCGTTATCAGCATACTCCTCCCAGAAGCGGACGTGCCGTTCACCAGCTCCGGGATCAAACCGGACATCATCTTCAGCCCGCACGGCATCCCCAGCCGGATGACCGTGAGCCACCTGTTAGAATGCGTCGGAGGTAAGGTCGGCTCCCTCGCAGGACGATACGTAGACGGGACCACATTCGAAGGAGAAGACGAAGACGCGCTCCGGGCGGAACTGCTCAGCCTCGGCTTCCGTGAAGACGGCACGGAAACGATGTACTCCGGCACCACGGGTGAACAGTACGACGCCACGATCTTCATCGGTAACATGTACTATCTCAAGCTCAAACACATGGTCGCGAACAAGATCCACGCCAGAGCACGCGGCCCGATACAACTACTCACCAGACAACCGACAGAGGGCAGGAGTAAAGAAGGTGGGCTCCGCCTGGGTGAGATGGAGAAGGACACGTTCGTCGCCCACGGCGCGAGCATCACGCTCAAAGAACGGTTCCAGAGCGACCAAGTACGCGTCCCCGTCTGTGAAAAATCAGGCCTGGTCGGGTACTACGACGCACGGAAGAACAACAAAGCGATGTCACCGATCCACGGCGACAGCAGCGAGATGAGTGACATCCAGATGAGCTACGCGTTCATGCTCTTCCTCAACGAGCTCAAGAGCCTCGGGATCTATCCGAAGATGAAACTGGAGGGTAAATACTGATGCAGAACGAACCAGTGTACAAGTACATCGACGAGATAGAGTTCGGGATGATGAGTCCCAAGTTCATCAAAGAGATGGCAGCCGCGAAAGTCGTCACGCCTGAACTCTACGACAAAGAAGGCTACCCGGTCGACGGCGGCCTCATGGATATCAGGATGGGCGTTATCGACCCTGGCCTGGTCTGTAAGACGGACGGCCAGAAGATGCGCGAGAGCTTCGGACACTTCGGCTACATCGAACTCGCACGTCCGGTCATCCATATCAAGTTTACAAAAGTGATCAAGGACCTCCTCCGCTGCACGTGCAGCGAAACGGGACGCGTCCTCCTCACCGATGAAGAAGCAGAGGAGTATAGAGAAGAACTCCGCGACATCGAAGAAAAATACGGACAGGAAGAGAAGCGCAAACGCGTCAAAGAGTTGATAAAGAAGATGCGCAAGATCTCAGAGTCACCGCACACAGGTGAGGAGCAAGAAAAGATCACGCTGGACAAGCCCACTACGTTCAAAGAGGGCGAGCGACGCCTCAGCCCCATCGAGATCCGCTCATGGCTCGAGAGTATCACCGATGAAGATTTGGAACTCTTCGGCATCAATGCGGACGCGGTACGACCGGAGTGGATGGTCCTCACAGTCCTCCCCATACCACCAGTACCGATGCGCCCGAGCATCACGCTGGAGTCAGGAGAGCGCAGCGAAGACGACCTCACGCACAAACTGGGAGATGTGGTCCGGATCAACCAACGCTTATTCGAGAACATCAATGCGGGCGCTCCCGAGATAATCATCGAAGACCTCTGGGATCTCCTCCAGTACCACGTCACCACGTTCTTCGACAACAACGTGTCACAGCTCCCACCGGCGCGGCATCGCAGCGGCCAGCCGTTGAAGACGCTCGTCGGTCGGATCAAGAGCAAGGAAGGCAGGATCAGGAACAACCTCACCGGGAAGCGGACGAACTTCAGCGCCCGCACCGTCATCAGCCCGGATCCCATGCTTGGAATTAATGAGGTCGGCGTGCCAAAGAGCATGGCGATGAAACTCAGCGTGCCCGAACGCGTCACCGAGTGGAACATCGACTATCTAAAGAAATTCATCGAACGCGGACCCGACGAGTTCCCCGGTGCCAACTACGTCGTGATGCCCGACGGACGCCGCAAGCGGATAACCGATGACGTGAAAGAAGTGCTCCTCGAAGAACTCGAACCCGGTTTCAAAGTGGAACGTCACCTTATGGACGGCGATATCAGCCTGTTCAACCGGCAACCCAGCCTGCACCGGATGAGCATGATGTGCCACAAGGTCAAGGTACTACCGGGCAAGACGCTCCGCCTCAACCCCGCCGTGTGCGCACCGTACAACGCGGACTTCGACGGGGACGAGATGAACCTCCACATCCCACAGACAGAAGAAGCACGGGCGGAAGCGGAGCTCCTCATGCAAGTACAGACACAACTGATAAGTCCCAGGTACGGTCTGAGCATCATCGGCTGCATCCAGGACGCGATCAGCGGGAACTACCTCCTCACCCGAGGGTTGGAGATGTCCAAGGAACAAGCGGTGGACCTGCTCTCCTCCATCGGCATGACAGACTACAGCGACCTCCCCGATGAAGAGAAGATCGACGGGAGGGCCGTGTTCAGCGCCATCCTCCCCAACGACTTCAACTTTACTACGGAAGTGGACGACGATACCGTTATAATAGAGGATGGAGAGATGAAGCAAGGCTACCTCAACGATAGTAACTTAGGCGTGGGGAGCGGACTACTCCTTCGCCGTATACACAAACAGTACGGCGAGGACATGGCCGTCGACATCCTCGGCAATATCTACAAACTGGGTCTCGAAGTACTGACGAAGTTCGGCTTCACCAGCGGCATCGGTGATATCGACTTGACGGAGGAAGCGGAGGACGCCGTCGAGACCATCCTGGATGAAGCAGAAGGCGACGTCCACGACCTCATCGCAACCTATGAGGATGAGGATCTCGAACTCCTCCCCGGCAAAGATCTGGACGAAACGCTGGAGCTGAAGATACTCGAACGCCTCAACAAAGCACGCAACGAAGCGGGCAAAGTCGTGGCGGAGAAAGCAGATCAGGACAGTCACACGATGACCATGGTCAAATCCGGCGCGCGAGGCAACTTCATCAACGTCGCTCAGATGAGCGGCACCGTCGGCCAGCAAGCCCTCCGCGGCGGACGCATCGACTACGGCTACGACGGCCGCACCCTCAGCGCTTTTGAAGAAAATGATCTCGGACCCGCAGCG
>CAYWOP010000003.1:16349-21517 GCA_964459935.1 uncultured Methanosarcinales archaeon
GGCTTCATCCGCAACACGTTCAAGAAAGGACTGGAACCGCACGAGATGTTCTTCATGGCCATGACGGGCCGAGACAGCCTCATGGACACCGCGCTGCGCACGCCCAAGTCCGGCTACCTCTACCGCCGCCTCAGCAACGCCTTGCAAGATCTCAAAGTCGAGTACGACTTCACCGTGCGAGAAGGGGCGGGACGTATCGTCCAGTTCAACTATGGAGAAGACGGGATCGACGTGAGCAAGAGCGAAGACGGCAGGATCAACGTTGAACAAGTCGTGCACGAGGTGACAGGATGAGCGTGTATGAAGAATACCAGGGCAAGCTGCCACCACGGATCATCCAGGAAACAAAAGAAGCCATTCCAGACGACGCGTCAGAGGACGAGAAAGAAAACGTGATGGAACGCGTCCACGAGGAGTACAAGGACAGCCTCGCCGAACCCGGTGAATGCGTCGGCCTCGTCGGCGCGGAGAGCATCGGCGAACCCGGCACACAGATGACACTGAACACGTTCCACCTCGCAGGCGTCGCCGAGATGAACGTCACCACCGGCCTCCCACGTCTCATCGAAATCCTGGACGCGCGGAAGACCGTGAAGACCGAGATGATGGAGGTCTACCTCAACGGGGACCAGGACGAAGACGAAGTGAAGCAAGTGGCCGAGCGCATCCGCGAGACACGCGTCGAGGACGTGATGAAAGACCTCAGCCTGGACATGGCCGATCTGAGCATGACGATCACACTCTCCAAAGACAAACTGGATAACGTCGACCTTTCATACAGTGATGTATATGATAAGATCGACGGGAAGAGCACGTTCAGCAGTTGTGACGTGGAACGCGACGGCGGTACGATAACCGTGACGCCGGACGAGGACGACGGACCGAGCGACGTGTACAAATTAAAAGAGAAGCTGAAGGACGTCTTCCTCAGCGGACTCAGCGGCATCGACCAAGTCCTCCCTGTTAAAAGAGAGGGCGAGCACGTCATCCTCACCAGCGGTACGAATCTGAAACAAGTCTTGAAGATGGATGAGGTCGACAGCACCCGCACCACAAGCAATAACCTGTACGAGATCGAAGAAGTATTCGGAATAGAAGCAGTACGACAGGCCATCCTGGACGAGACCGTGCAGGTCATCGAATCACAGGGCATCGACATCGATATCCGCCACTTAATGCTCGTCGCGGACACCATGACCAGCAGCGGAGAGCTGCTGGGTATCACGAGGTACGGTATCATGAAGGAGAAACCGAGCGTGCTCGCACGGGCAAGCTTCGAGACACCGATGCGCCACCTCATCAACGCCAGTCTCGTGGGCGAGACGGACAACCTGGACAGCGTCGTGGAGAACGTGATGATCAACCAACCCATACCCGTCGGGACAGGACTGCCGAAGCTGAAGATGGAAAATGATTGACGAACTCCGCAAACTGGACGACGAAGAACGCGTGATCGGCACGAACGAAACACTCCGCCTGCTCCGCAAAGACGAACTAGAGAAGGTCTTCCTCGCAGAGAACGCGCCGGACGAAGTGAAAGAGGATATCCAACGCTACGCCGAGCTGAACGGTATCGAATACACGGTTCTTGACGTGGATAATGATGAACTCGGCGTCGCCATGCGCAAACCGTTCAACATCGCCGTCGTCGGTCAACGATGAAGTACGACACCGATCTGATAAAAAAGATTCGTATGTTCGAAGACACGACCGGCGCCTCCGTGAAGGACGCGATGTACTACAAAGATATGCTCACGTTCATCGTGGAACCCGGGGAGATGGGGAAGGCGCTGGGGAAGAACAAGCAACACATTCGACGCCTACAGGAACAGCTCGAAGACGACGTGAAAGTAGCGGAGTACCGCGAAGACGTGCTCGACTTCATAACAAACTTTTTAAAACCGCTCGACATCGCTGGTATAGAGCGAGACGGTGACGTCATACATATCTATGGCGGTGACGAACGCACCACAGGGATCATCATCGGCAGCGGTGGTTCCAACCTTCGTGAACTCGAAGACGTGGTGCAACGGTACTTCGACATCGACGAGATCAAGTGTGAACAAAATGGGTAAGAAAAGCAACGGCCTCAACGCCGGGAAGAAACTGAAGGAACGCAGGAAGCAACACCGCATGAACAACCCGCGGTTCGTCAGAAAGAAGTACGGCCTGAAGAAAAAATCCGACCCGCTAGAAGGAAGCAGTCAAGCCTCGGGTATCGTACTGGAAAAAGTGCAGCTCGAAGCGATGCAGCCCAACAGCGCCATGCGCAAATGCGTCCGCGTCCAGCTCATCAAGAACGGTAAGCAGGTCACCGCCTTTGTTCCTGGAGACGGCGGTATCACGATGATCGACGAGCACGACGAGGTCACGATCGAATGCGCCGGAGGGAGCAAAGGACGAAGCAAGGGAGACATGCCCGGCGTGCGATGGGAAGTCATCAAGGTCAACGACCAATCCCTCGAAGCCCTGCTCGACGGTAAGTTGCAGAAAGCGCGTAAGTGATGAGTGTCCACGACTTCTTACTATCCCAGCGAGAACAGATACAAACTATCGAAGACAATATCAGGACCGTCTTGGACAGAGCGTTGTTCTACGGGAATCGACGCAGTATGTTAGAAAACGCAACGAGACAGTTACAGCAGTTTAGGGAACACTTCGATGACGATCAGACGAGAAGACTAAAACAGTATCTCCGCAGAGGCCTCACCCACGCAAAAGCGCTCCGCACGTTCTTTCGTTACGGAAACGAGGAGTATAAGAAGACTATGCGCGAGATCGACGTATGCAACCACGAGGACACGGAGAGCGAGATGGACACGTCGGAGCTCAGAGCCTCGTACGTGCTCGGTGAATACGTGCGCTTAGTTAAACAAGGATATGAACACCACATACAACGATTAGTGGATGGAGAGACTCCGGTACCAGGTCCATCATAACACGTCCTCCTTGCGGAGGACCAGATCAGTGATTTTTCTCCACCTTCGCCACGAAGAACCCTTCCGTATCATTATCTTGTGGATAGATGCGTAAGCAGTTTTTCACTTCGGGACGGAACCTCGTTCCGTCGAACTCGGTCACCGGTTCACTCTCCTCGATATCAAGATCGATCTCCTGCAACTCCGCGTCGTCCCGTTCGTCAAGCAAGTGACTCACGACCTGCTCGTTCTCCTCCGGTTCAAGACTGCACGTACTGTACACCATAGTCCCACCTGGTTTCAAGACGTCGAAACCGGCTTTGATCAACTGTTGCTGCACGCCACGCATCCGATGGACAAAGTTCTCACTCCACATCTCCGCAGCTTTCTTACTCGTGCGTATCGTTCCCGTCGCGCTGCACGGCGCGTCCACGAGTACCTTGTCGAACTGTATATCCCTGTGAGGGAACTGCTGTCCGCGCATCTGCGTCACCACCGCGTTCTGCACACCGCATTTCTGCGTGTTGATACCCAAGCTCTTCAACCGGTCCGCGTTGTCATCGTTCGCCACCAACACTCCTGTATTCTCCATCATCGCGGCGATCTGCGTGGTCTTCGACCCCGGCGCCGCACACATGTCCAACACGGCCTCTCCAGGTTCCGGTTGTAACACGACCGGTGGTATCATCGACGCCGGCTTCTGGATGTAGATATATCCCATCTGGTGCTCGGGCAGGTTCCCCCAGTCATACCGCTCTCCCGACGCGTCGTCGATCCAAAAACCCGTATCGCACCACGGCACCGGCGTGAGATCCCAGCCGGAGAGTCGCTCGCGAACCTCCGCTACCGACGTTTTTAACGTGTTCACACGGACACCCTTCGTGATATAGGAAGTGCTGTACTTCAGAAACTGTTCGTACCGATCGCCAAGGAGCGCTCGGTACCGCTTCTCAAATCCGGGCTTGACCTCGATGTCGAACGGTAACGGATCCAATCCCATATGGAAGGAGAGGACGGAATAGTTTTTAAACGTTCACGTCTCTCCTGTACATATGAAACCACAGTACCAGAACAGCATCGTCAACCTCGTCAACAGCATCCGCAAAGCCGGGGACTCCTCCACCTATTACCAACCGCTCGGCGCCCTCCCACCCGCGGAGCTCGGCGACGGCTGCGTTCTTATCCTCATCGACGGGTTAGCATCACGGTTCATCGAAGGAACAACAATGGAAACGCAACGCCGCGCGGATATCAACAGCGTCTTCCCCAGCGAGACCGCCGCGTGCCTTCCCACGTATAACACGGGACTCGCCCCCGCGGAACACGGCATCACGGGGTGGTACATGTACGCGAAAGAGCTCGGCAGCGTCATCACAACGCTACCGATGAGCTTGAAAGCGGAAGAGCTCTACTTCAGCCACGACGCGGTCGAAGCCATGTTCGACCACTCAACCCTATACGAGGAAGTATCGTTCGACTGTCACATAATAACTACTGAAGAACTGACCGAATCAGCGTACAGCCAGTGCCACTACAGCGGCGCCACCCTCCACCCCGTCGACGACCTCTCCACGTTCTTCGAACGCATCGAGGAACTCGCACAAGCCGGTCGGTACGTCCACGCGTACTGGCCTGACCTCGACGCCACCCTGCACGAATACGGCATCGGCGAGGAGAGCAAGGAGATCGTAGAGGAAATCGACGAAGAACTGGAAGAACTCACCACGCCAGTCCCCACAGTAGTCACGGCGGACCACGGCATGACCGAAGCACAACCCATACAGTTAGAAGACTATCCCGAGATCCGCGACACGCTACTGCTCCCCACGACGGGGATGAGCCGCACCGTGTACTGCCACGTGAAACACGAACGCGGAGCGGAGTTTGTATCACTTGTAGAGGAGAAACTCGGCCACGCATGCGACGTGAAAGAGAGCGAGGAACTGTTAGAAAACGGATATTTCGGCACGAACCAACGCCACCCGCGCATCGAGGAACGTATCGGCGACTATACGCTCCTCATGGAGGACAACTACGCGCTCTACGAAGCAACTGATCCGTTCCAGGGCGTACACGGCGGGCTCTCTGAAGAAGAGATGCACGTTCCGTTAATCGTGGTCTAACTACGGAATTCCAACCGATCGACCGCTCCATCGACAACGTCCAGCACCGCGTACACCGCACTACCACCAGTATTAATAACCGTGGTACCGTCAAGGTCGACCTTCCCCGCCTCATCCGTCGGGTGGT
>CAYWOP010000004.1:0-6377 GCA_964459935.1 uncultured Methanosarcinales archaeon
CAAACGACGTTTGGAGATCCACACCCGAGCTTCTCAGCGAGCTAAACGGAGTCCGCGATCTCCTCGCGGTACGCTTCGATCTCGTCCTCGTCGTACGAGGTCTTGTCCCAGTGCTCGTGCCCGTCCCCGTCGAATCGCGGTATGATGTGGAAATGCGCGTGGAAGATCTCCTGCCCAGCTGCGGAGCCGTTGTTCATGCTCAGGTTGAATCCGTCCGCGTCCACGCCCTGCACGACAGCGTCCGCGACGGTCTTCGCCCGCTCCATGAACTTCTCCTCTAAATCTTTCGGAAAGTCGAGCAGGTCACGGCAGTGCTCCTTTGGGATCAGTAACGTGTGTCCTTTGTTTACTGGATTGATGTCGAGGAACGCGAGGAAGTCGTCATCCTCGTAGACCGTGGCACAGTCGGCGTCGCCGTCGACCATCTGGCAGAACAAGCAGGTCATACGTGGTCGAACACCTCTTCGAGCTTGGTGATCTTCGGCTTGAAGTTCCGCGTCTCACGCCTGTCGCAGAGCACCGGTTTGATACCGGCGTTCTTCGCTCCCTTGATATCTGTGTGCAAGGAATCTCCGACCATGATAACGTCATCGGCCTCGAGTTCGAGCTCGTCGAGCGCTGTTCGGAACAGCTTCGCATCCGTCTTCAACGCTCCCACGTCGCAAGAAAGCACGATCGTATCGAAGAACTCGTCCAGGTCGAACCGTTCCAATACTTTCCGCATCGTCGGAGGGCTGTTCGAGACGAGACCCAATTTATATTCTGCCTGGAGCATGTCGAGGATCGGATCAGTATCATCATAGGGCCGCGCTTTCTCATCGTTCTCCTCCCACATCTCCACGCAACGCTGGATGACGCGGTCCGACGCGTTCAGGTTGAACTCGTCGCACACGGCGTCGAACGCTTCATATAGGTCTTCATACTGCGCGGTCATGAAGGCGTCCTCGAACCGCTCGATATACTCCTGGAACGGCATCTTGATGTTCAAGATCTTCTTCGCTCGGCGCACCGGACTGGGCTGCAACCCGTTGTCTACGAGTGTGCCCCAGAAGTCAAACAGTATCCCTTGCTTCCCCATATTCTAATGTATGGCACATGCGTATTTAAAGATTACTTCGAGCGTTCCGACAGTATAAAAAAGGAAGTTGTTTTACTATGTTACGATGGTACTGTACCACGTTCGGTCTGACACGCACGATGAGTACATCCTTACCAAGTCCGGACTGATTACCGCTGTGCGTCAGGACGAAAGGTGGGTCCGGGCGTTTGTTTTCGACGAGCCCATGATCAAAATCCCAGGTGGCGAATCGATATATGGAATACAAAGATACGGACATCTCCACCTCCCGTTGCAAGCGCAAATAGCACTGGCGAATGGTCGCCGTCCGAAGAAAACGGAGATACACGACCTTACTGCTGTGGACACGTTCGGATTCGATCCGGATAAAGATTTCACGGCACTGTACGAAGAAAGCCCGCCGAGTATGGTACCGATGATGACCCACCGTCCGGGCGACACCATAGACGGGCTCGGGGCGATCAGCAAGATCGGCCACGTCCTCCACGTCGCTAACAATCAGGATAAACCGGATACGGTTAATCGCGGACTAGCAGAGCTAGAAAAACGGGTCGTGGGAGATATCTCCGTAACGAAGCATCCGAGCGCTGTGATGGACACAGTTGGACAGTACGTGGAGGGTTTTCCGACACAGCGCAGGTTCCTCAGACAGTTAGATGAGTACGTGTAGTGGACTCGCCGGGATTTGAACCCGGGGCTTCCTCCGTGCGAGGGAGACGCTCTAGCCAGGCTGAGCTACGAGCCCGAACAGTGCCGGAGAAACGTACTGGTTTAAAAATATTGAGGAAACGAAAACCGTTAGAGATATAAGCTTTTGCTCATCAATCGGATATGGTGAGGTGAGAGCGATGGAACGATGCAGTGAGTGCGGAGGCATCCTCCGAACATATGGGAACGTAGAATGGTGTACTGCGTGCCTGCAGGAGTACGAAAAGACCGGGGTGACTTGATACCCTGAACTGTAAAAAGCGTATGACTCTGGTCCGGGCGATAGTATCAACCAGTGTCCAGCCTGCGGATCCCAGCTCGTGGACCACACGTTCGACAAGACGTACTGCTCCACGTGCCATCAGTGGTGGACCGAGGAGAAGATCACACACGTCCGCAGGACCGCTAGAGTGTAAGTATATCCTATGTTGCCTTTTCACTACTCAGTATGGTTTTCAGTAGACACTGGACCCGCAGGGATTTGAACCCTGGGCCTCCGCAAAGCCAATGCGGCGCTCTCCCGGACTGAGCTACGGGCCCGTACCGAATTGGCAAAACGGGCTGTTTTAAAAACATTTGCGGTGAAGGAGCGTGCCGCTCCATTATCAAAACAGGTGATAGAAAAGAACGATCATCCCATACTCCTCCAGAAAATAGGTTATGAAGAGGACAAGCAACACCGCCCCGTGCCAGCGCTTCACAGCATGTGTCGTGAGCAGCAGAAGCCAGTAGAACATGAGTGAGACAAGCATATATGCCACGGTACCGAACAGTGGAGCAGTATCCACGGCTACCGGGCTTATCAACGATAGAAAGCCGAGTAACAGGGTGAGGTTCACCAGCGTCGAACCGAATACATCACCGAGCGCCAATGCGTACTCCCGACGCTTCACCGCATTGAGCGTCAGTGTGAGCTCCGGCAACCCCGTTCCTACGGCGATCACAGTGGCGCCCAGTGTCTCCAGCGAGAAACCGAAGAGCCGTCCGATCTCTACCGCCGCATCAACCGTAACGTGCGCACCCAGTAACACCAGTGCAAGGCTAGCCACCAATTTCCCGACCGTACCGGTCGGACCCGTGAGGAAGGAATCCTCTTCCAGCTCCTGCTTCGCTTCCTCCTCTTCCTCTTTAACGATCTTCTCCATCAACCCGCCGTGGTACAGTACGTACAGTGTCACACCGTACGCCGCAAGCAGTACAGCCCCGTACCACCGCGTTAGGCGTTGGATAACAAGTATACCTGAGGCTAGTATCGTCATCACCACGAGTGACTGCAACAGCGACAGTTCCTCCCGCCTGTTCACCACCAGTTTGCCACCGATCAAGGTAGACATTCCCAGGACAACGGTGAGGTTCACGAGGCTCGACCCGAGTAAATCACCGGCGGATAATTGCGCGACACCCCGCGCTGAGGACAAGACTGCGGTCGTGCCCTCGGGAAGACCGGTCGCGAGCGAGAGCACGATGAAACCGACGGCGAGGCTCGAGATACCGAATATATCCGTCAGCTCAACCGCGTACCGGACGCACCGATCCCCCGCCCACCAGAGCAGTACGAGTCCGACGAAGAGCAACACGCCCAAGACGGCCACTTGTACCATATATCCACTATTCTGAGTGGAACATTTATAATTGCTCCCCCAAAGCCTTTTTTAACCGCGCCGTATCCGGTCCAGTCATGGAGGAACTGATACGGAAATACGCGTTGCTCAACGCATACGAGTACGGTGGAGAGGCCGACATTGGGAGCGTGATCGGCAAGGTCATACAGGAACGGCCGGAACTGAAAGAGGATATCGACACGCTCAAACAGGACACCGCGGACGTCGTTGGTGACGTGAACGAGCTATCGGCAGACGAGCAGCGCGACGAGCTCGAGGCCATCGCTCCTGAACTCTTGGAGTATGAAGAGGATGAACGTGACCTGTTCGCACAGTTCCCCACGGACACACCCGCGACGACAGCATTCCCGCCGGAACCGAGCAAGCACCCGCACATCGGCCACGCGAAAAGTCTGTTCGTGAATAGCGAATACGCAAGGCGCACCGATGGCACGTTCATACTCCGCTTCGAAGATACGAATCCGAGTACGGTCGAGGAGGAATACTACAAGAGCCACCTCGACCTCTACGAATGGCTCGGCGTCTCGTTCGATACAGTAACGCGCGCTTCTGAGTACATGGAAGAGTTCTACACGTACTGTGAGCGACTCATCGAGCAAGGCGATGCGTACGTCAGCCATGCCAGTGCAGAAGAGATTCAGGAAACACGTCGGACCGGAGAACCCACGGAGTACAGAGACAAGTCGGTGGAAGACAACATGGATGACTGGCACGCGATGCTCGCTGGTGATCAAGACGGAGTGGTCAGGGCGAAGATCGACCTGGAGCACAGGAACAGCACGATGCGCGACCCTACGCTGTTCCGCGTGAACGAAGACGAGCATCCCAAGACCGGGCGAAAGTACAGAGTATGGCCCACGTACGACTTCCAGAACGCTGTCCTGGACGCACTGCAGGGCATCACACTGCGGTTCCGTACGAAGGAGTTCGAGATGCGCAGCGAGCTCCAACGGTACCTCCAAGAACGACTCGATCTGACGGTAACGGAGACGTACGAGTTCGCACGGTTCGAGATGGAGGGCGTGGAGACCAGCGGTCGGGTGATACGTGAAAAACTGGAATCTGGAGAGTTACTGGGCTGGGACGATCCGTCCCTCGCCACGCTCGCTGCGCTCCGTCGGCGGGGCTTCCAACCCGAAGCGATAAAGCAGTTCGTGCTCACAACAGGACTGTCCAAGACCGAGTCAACGGTGACGTGGGACGACCTCATCGTGGAGAACCGTCGCGTGCTGGACGAAACGGCACCGCGGTACTTCTTCATCGAAGATCCTGTAGAGGTACGGATTGAAGGTGCTCCGCAGCGCACCGTGGAGCTCGAGCGTGTCCCGGGTGGTGACGATCTTCGTTCACTGGAGGTCGGTGACCGTTTCTACATGGAACGCGATGACTACGAGGCCCTTGAAGACGGAAAGATGTACCGGTTCATGCACTGCTGCAATTTTATCAAGAAGGACGAGACGCTGGAGTTTCACAGCGTCTCACATGAAGAGTTCGAAGGCCTGGACATACTGCACTTCCTCCCGGTTCAGCATGCAACGGAAGCGTCGGTGCTCCACCCGGACAAGGAAGTAACGGAAGGCCTTGCCGAAGATACCGTGGAAGAACTGGAAGAAGGTGATGTGATCCAGTTCACCAGGAAGTATTTCTGCAGACTCGACGACGGTGAGCAACAGCGGTACTGGTTTACCCACCGATAGTCCAAAACCTTTTTATACGTCCACGTTCTCGCCGAATTTACAACGAAAATTGGAGGTGCTTAGCATGTCTCTGGTAGTGAAAGCGCAAGTTAAGGAACTGACCGAAGGGTACAACGTATCGAGTGATTTCATGAACGCTCTCGACGACGCGGTAGAAGACCTCGTAGAGGACGCGCTCGATCGCGCTGACGCTAACGGTCGTAAGACGGTCATGGCTCGAGACCTTTAGAACGAGCTATTTCCTTTATTTTTTCTATCTTTTCTCTATATTCTTCCCTTTCAGACTGATTCAACCGGTCTATCAGCGATTCGGCTTTACGTATCTCGTCACGCACTACTCTCCGCCGTTGCACCGACTCCCACTCCTGTGCGAGAGTCCGAAGCAGATCGACTCCGTGCATCGTTACCCTTGCGGCGGTTGCGGTACGTCATCCTGACCGCCCGGCGGAGGGGGGATATCGTCTTGATCCTCCTGAGAAGGCTGCTGGATACCCGGTTCACGCTGTATGTTCGGTTTCGGTTCAGCCGTATCGCTCGAATCCACCGCTTCTTCCACCGACCGCAACCGTTCCGATAACGCGATAATCCCGTTCGCCATCTGCTTGTTCTGCTCGATGATCTGATCCAACTTTGACGGTTCCTCGTCGATACGGTCAAGCGCGTCATCCAGTACGGAGAACAAATCGTCAAGTAATTCATGTATATCACGCATCTGGGACACGAGCTCTTGCTTAGAAATCTCTTCACCCACCTCTTCCTCGAGCGCTTCGAGGTCGTTCTGCGCCATCAATATATCACCTGCGGAAACTTATAAAAAAGTTTCGTAGGGAATATGCTGTATGTTGAAACAAGTAATTGTTGTCAGGAGCGACCTCGATCTTCCACGCGGGAAACTCGCTGCGCAAGTCGCACACGCGAGTCTCGAAGCAGCACTTCGGAGCGACGCACTCGAGGACTGGCGAGAAGCGGGGCAGAAGAAGATCGTCGTCCAGGCAGAACTCGACCATCTACACGATGTACACGAGCATGCACAGCGACAGGGCCTCGTAACGGCGCTCATACGCGATACTGGTCATACGGTCGTCACATCGGGTACGGTAACCGCGTTGGGCATCGGACCGGCGGACGACGCAAAGATTGATAAAGTCACGGGCGGTCTGGACACGCTATGACAGAAGAGAAACTCCGGGAGGATCGTATCGCGAACCTCGAAGCCCTCCGCGAGAGCGGTGAAAACCCGTATCCTTACAACTGGGATCGCACCGATGAAGC
>CAYWOP010000004.1:6477-19262 GCA_964459935.1 uncultured Methanosarcinales archaeon
AGGGAACGATGATGAAGACGAAGCAAGGCGAACTGAGCGTGCACGTGGAGGACTGGCGCATCCTCTGCAAGGCGATACGCTCACCCCCGCAGGACTACTACGGCTTGGAGGATCAGGAAACGAAGTACAGACAGCGCTACCTCGACCTCATGGTCAACGAGGATACTAAAGAACGGTTCCGCACGCGGACCAAGATCATCCGCCACATCCAGAGGTTCCTGGATGACCGCGGCTTTCTCGAAGTGGAGACACCGGCACTCCAGCCAGTGTACGGCGGCGCAAACGCACGACCGTTCACCACGGAGCTCAACAGTCTGGACATGGACATGTACCTCCGCATCTCGGACGAACTCTACCTCAAACGGTTGATCATCGGCGGCTTCGACAAAGTATATGAGATCTGCAAGGATTTCCGCAACGAGGGCGTGGACACCAGTCACAATCCAGAGTTCACCATGGTAGAGTGGTACGAGGCGTACGAGGATTACTACCGGGGCATGGAGCTCGTCGAGACGCTCGTGAGCGAGCTAGCGGAGAAAATCACCGGAGATATGGAGATACGGTATCAAGGCGAACGGATCGACCTCACACCGCCGTGGCGCCGGATCACGATGCGTGACGCGATCGAGGAATGGACAGGATACGATGTCCGTGACCACACGACCGAGGAGCTGCGAGAAAGAGTGGCCAATGTGGGCGGAGATGCGGATGGCAGCCGGGGCGAGCTCATCGCTGAGCTGTTCGAGGAAACTGTCGAGGACGAGATCGTGCAGCCTACCTTTGTTACAGAACATCCTGTCGAGACGACACCGTTGTGCAAAGAAGACCGGAACGAAGAGGGGTTCGTGGAACGGTTCGAACCGTTCATCGCCGGTATGGAGATCGGTAACGCCTATAGCGAGTTGAACGACCCGGAACGACAGCGCGAGCTCTTCGAACGACAGCAAGGCGGAGAGGAAAGCCATCCCATCGATACTGATTTTGTCGAAGCGCTGGAGTACGGGATGCCACCGACCAGCGGTGTCGGCCTCGGCGTGGACCGTCTCGTCATGCTCCTCACCGACGCGCAGAGCATCCGAGATGTTATCCTCTTCCCCACTCTCAAACCGAAAAAGGACTGAGAACGGGCGGAGCGCGCACCACAATGTTTAAATAGCAACTGACCGGCCTTGCAACCATGGCGTTCGAAGACCGTACAGTCGTCGGTCTCACCGAAGTTATCACCCTCCACGGACCGATCGGTGACCGTGATGTCCTCGCCCGGATCGACACGGGCGCGACGAAGAGCAGTATCAGTCTCTCACTCGCGAGCGAACTCGGCCTTGGGCCTGTCGTGAATTCCAAACTCGTAAAGAGCGCTCACGGATCGAAGCTCAGACCGATCATCGAGATCGCGCTCACCATCGAGGGGAAGGAACTTGAAGAACTCTTTACCCTCGCTGACCGCGATCACATGAAATACAAGGTATTAATCGGGCAGAACGTGCTCGAGCATGACTTCGTCGTCGACCCGACGATCAGTCCCGGGGTGGAAGAGTGGGACTGAAAGCCGGCCTGATAAGCCTTGGTAGTACCAGCTCAGAATGGACCGCCGAGGCCATGGAGAACTACTTCGACGAGGTCGAGATGATCTATATCAAGAAGCTCGAGATCAACTTCTCCGGGACCAGAGCGGAAGTCCTGTACAAGGGTGAACCGCTCGACGATTACGACTGTATCTACGCCAAGGGCTCCTTCCGGTACGCACAGCTCTTGCAAAGCGTTACCTCGATCCTGTGGGAGAACACCTACTTTCCTATCGCACCCGTGACGTTCACCAAGGTCCACGATAAGCTCCTGACGCAGCTTGAACTGCAGAAGCATGACATCCCCATGCCCCGCACGTATCTGGCGAGCACGACCGACGAGGCGAAGAACATCCTCGACCGTATCAACTATCCGATCATCATGAAACTACCGAAGGGCACGCACGGCAAGGGCGTGATGTTCGCGGAGACCAAGACGAGTGCGATGAGCCTCCTCGATGCGTTGGCAGCTATGAACCAACCGTTCCTCATCCAAGAGTTCATCGAGACCAGGACAGAGGACAGCGGCGGCGCGGACATCCGTGCGATCGTCGTCGGTGACGAAGTGGTGGCCTCGATGAAACGCACCGCTGAAGGGAACGATGTCCGGGCGAACCTCCACGGCGGCGGTGAAGGGAAGAAGATAGATCTCGGCACCCATGCGCGCAACCTCGCCGTCAAGGTATCCAAGGCTATCGGTGCAGAGATAGCCGGAGTAGACTTACTGGAGAGTCATAAGGGCCCGATGATCATCGAGGCCAACGCGAGTCCTGGACTCCAAGGTATCACGGAGGTGTCAGGCGTTGACGTCGCTGACAAGATAGCGCAGTTCCTCTATGAGCGGACGAAGGAGATCCACGAGCGGGAGAAGGAGAAGAAGCACGATGAGATAATGAATGAGATCAGCGACGCGGATCGCCCGCAGGATTTCATCACAGACCTCGACTTCCGCGGAGGACGCATACTACTGCCTGAGGTGGTCACGGACGTGACCGGGTTCAGCGATACGGACGAGTTTGAAGTCTCGGTACAAGAAGGTTCAGTAACTATCGAGAAGTTTACGATGTAATACTGCGAACGTCGCTAATATTCGAAGCGACGTCCTCGCCTTTCTCCGTGAGAGAGATGATCTTCAGACGACCGCGTTTTTCGAACTCAAGCAGGCCTGCGTCGTGCATCTGTTGCAGGACTTTCACGACATGACTGTACGTGCACTCGACGCGCTTGGCGAGCTTCGACGCGTAGAGCTCCTCATCGCTCTCGACCAGTTCGACGAGCATCATGCATGGTTTCTTCCGGAACAGTACCTCGAAGATGTCCTTGCTCATAACCGACACCCCGTACTGTCCACTCGAGAGTATATATTCATTCTATACTACTCCATACCACGTTTGTATTTAAGTGTTTCGGGAACAGGCCTCGCCGGGATTCGAACCCGGGACCTTCCAGTCCGCAACCGGATGCACTGTCCAGACTATGCTACGAGGCCTTACACCGTGAGAGAAAAACCCGTTTTATAATACTAACGAAGCGGTACCCAGCAGTGCGGCAGCTACTGTACCAGCGACGAGCTCGCGTCTCGTCCAGGCCTCCAAGGAACCCGCGCAGAGCAATGAAACGAACACGGCCGTTGCCGTTTCCGGATTTGAGACAGCGATCGCGGGTACTACCGTTCGCCACTTCCACATGTAGGTAACAAGGTACAGCAGAACTGCCGCGGCGATCATCCACACACCGAGAGCAAGGATAAACGCTGTGAGGACCGCCACGTCCCGCACCAGCCAGAGTACCGTACCGTACGTGTCAACTTCCTCAGATGTATACCTCCCGAGCAGATCTCCGAGCGGTAGACCGAGCGCAGTAAGGAGTGCTATACCGTAGAGTTGCATGGCACGCCGCTCACGTTTATCGCAGGATTACCGATGCCCATCTGATTATCTATCGGCACCACTTTCCCCCGCTCGTTTTTGAGATACAGACAGAAATCACCCTGGATCCCGAACCGTTGCTTCAACTGGTCGTAGTTCATCATTGTGAGATCCTCGAGCTTGCTCCTGTTCAGCTCGTTCTGACCGACGATAACCTGCACAGTACTATCTTGCTCCAACTGTGTGAGCACCGTTTCCGCGTTTTCAGCAAGCCTCGCCGGGCGTTCGTCCCGTTCACTGGACTGGATATTGTAGTATACGATGCCGATCACGACGAGGAAGATGGTCACGCCCATGATGACATCGATGGACCACACCTGCCCGTTTCTTTTCCCCAACTCCATCCTAACTTATATAAAGGATACGACTGTAGATTTTTATACTTTGTGCAAGGTGGGAAGACGTGACCGATGTAAAGCAATGCCCGGAGTGCGAGAGCGGCCAACTTTCGTTCGATGACGACAAGGGTGAAGTGGTCTGCAGGGACTGCGGCCTCGTCATCGAAGATGCGATGGTAGACTTCGAACAGGAATGGCGCGAGTTCGATCCCGAAAAAGCGGAGGAAAAGCGCCGCACAGGGGCTCCAATGTCCTACACCCAGTTCGATCAGGGCTTGGGCACGGACGTCGGTCGCAAATCCGATCTCTACAACCTCAGCGGTAACAGTAAGAACAAGTTCTTCCGACTCAGGAAATGGCAAAAACGCATCAGCACCGCGATAGAGCGCAACTTGAAACTGGCCCTCTCCGAGCTCAAACGCGTCTCGTCCCAGCTCAAACTCCCGAAGAGCGTAGACGAGGAGGCGTCCCGTATCTACACAAGAGCAGTGCAGAAGGGACTCGTGCGAGGACGCTCGATGGAGAGCGTCGTCGCCGGATCGCTCTACGCAGCGTGCAGGCGCCACGGTGTTCCACGAACACTGGACGAGCTCAGCGAGGCGAGCGATATCGACAAGAAAGAGATCGGGCGCACGTACCGTTTCGTCACGCGCGAGCTGGATATCAAAATACTGCCGAGCGACCCCGCGGATTACATCGCACGGTTCGCGAGCTCCCTCGACCTCAGCGCTGAGACGCAGAGTCGGAGCGTGGAGATCATCCAGAAAGCGCAGGAGATGGAGCTGACGAGCGGGCGCGGACCGACCGGTATCGCCGCAGCCGCGTTATATGTTAGCGCGTTGCTGAACGGTGAGAAACGCACGCAGCGCGAGGTCGCCGACGTTGCTGGAGTTACAGAGGTCACGATTCGCAATCGATACAAAGAGCTGCTCGAGGAGCTCGGACTGGAAGAAGAGCTCAGGCAGGCGAAGCAAAAGACGTAAACCGTCGCTGATCGAAATCCACAACACGCCCCTCACGTATCTCTACGCCTTCTTCGCGTAACTTCCGTATCTTCTCCTGCACCGCAGCGCCTGCGGTTGCACCGCGGTACCCACCGATCCGCCCGTCGGCCTTGACCACCCGGTGACACGGATTTTTCTCAGGGTCCGGATTATGCTTCACCGCTTGTCCGACCCGTTGATAGGCCTTCGTACCCAACGCTTCCGCGATATCCTTGTACGTCGTCACCCGTCCCTCCGGCACCTGCCGGAGCAGTTCATAGATGCGCGAGTCCGAGACTGTCGAGGATGGCATGGAACTGTTGCTCAGAGTAGCTCCCCTTGTATCGCTTCGCGGTGCGGATTACAGACTCAGGATCGAACGTAACGCCTTCTTGTGCAAGACAGTCCTGCACCGGTTCTTGGTAGAGAAACTGCAGGAACTGCGTCACGTTCTGCGGCGTCGGCGTATGCCGACACCGTTCGAAATCGATGAGTGTTACCGTTTTGTTTACTATCACATGCTCATCGGGTCGCATGTTCTCCCCCTTATCGATCCCGTGTTCATCCAGCACGCGGAGTTTGGCGAGGACGGACCGCACGATAGGAGCCAACGGCCCGTTGCCCACGTAACTTTGTAACGGTTCGCCGTCCACGAACTCCATCACCACCGCATCGTCACGTTCGGCATAGAGCTCGGGTCCCATGTTCAGTTCGTTCACCGTGCGGAGGTGCCGTGCTTCGTCGTGCACCACTGTTGCGTTGGAGTCGGTACGGGCGGTCTTTATCACGGCTTGGTTCTCATTATACTTTGTGGTATAGATGCGACTGCGCGACCCGGTCGCCAGTAGTTCCTCCGGTTCCTGTCCTTTTTCACTGTCGCTGCGCTTCATAGACGTAGAGCGTTTCCCATCCTATCCTTTGTTCGTCCAGGATCTCCCAGGTATACTGCTGGTCGAGTACTGTTTCGATCTTGTCTCTCCCGGTGAGGCTACTGCAGAGGAAGAGCACCGTACCGTCCTTGGTCAGGTGGAACGGTGCAGTTGTGAGAAATCTGGTGAGGGTCTCGTGTCCTTCCTCACCGCCGTGGATCGTCCTGTCCGTGAAGTCCTGGTCTTCTGGAAGGTACGGAGGATTGAACAGTACCGTGTCGAACCGTCCTTGGACGTTGTCAAACAGATCTGATTGATAGACCCTAGCGTGCGGCAATTCCTCCGTAGCGTGCTCCACTGCTTCCGGATCGATATCAACCGCCGCGACCTGTTCCGTCGGGCAAGCTTCGGCTTGGACGCCGCTGCCCGTTCCCATATCAAGGACTGTACCTTCGGCTCGTTCCTTCACGTGTCCGCGAAGAAGGTACGAGTCTTCCCGCGGTTCGTAGATGCGTGACATTACCTACTTATAAGTGAGAAGGAAATAAAAAATCTTGCACTATTACAACTGCTGAATACGCAACATGTTACCCGAACGTCTCGTCAGCCAGGTCCAGATAGTCCTTGACGCGTGAGATAATACTATCCAGATAGTACCCTTCGAGGTTCTCCTCGAAGAGATACCCGAGCTCAGCATTCTCATTGATACGGTATGAATGCTTCACCTTCTCCACCAGGAACGCGTCTCGCAAGCGCAAGAGTTGCCTGCGGATGTTGCTGTTCGCCACACCGCGTATCGGCAGGTCGTGTTCCTCCCGGTTCTCCTCCGCACGCTTCGCGACCTCCTTCGATGAGAGCGGCTCGTCAGCATCCAGCAACACGTGGAGCACGTCCACGACGACGTCCCGACTGTCGCCGGGTTGGAGCAGACCTAGTGAAAGCACGATCTTGCGGACGAGTGCACGGTCCTCGAGCTCGCCCGGTCGCTCATACTTCCGCAGCGTCACTTCCGCCAGCGGTGTATCCTCGCTAACCCGATCCCCCATCGGTCATGAGAGACGGTGAGCCGTATTTAAGAGTTGCGGTGTGTCGGAACGGTTCCGAAAAAATTGGGCGTAGAGTTAAGTAAAAGGCGGGGACGTGAAGGGTATGCGACGAATCAAGGAATACCTGATCAGCGGGAGCATCGCAGCGACGTGCATCGCGGGCACCCTCAGCCTCGGCGACGCCATGGACGTGAACAGGAACTACGCAACCCCCGTCCTGGACCATGTGCGTGGCGTCGAAACGGCTGAGGACTACGCCCCTCACCACCGCGTCGACCTGGAAACACGTGTGAATGACGCTGGGAAGCGCGAGACGTATCTTGAGTTCGAGTATGACGGGAAGAACCAGCTCACACAGGTGAGCGATAACGGCTACGCCGCTCCCTCACTTCCACAACGGTTCAGTGATACGTGGGACCGGTTCTCAGAGGGCGTCAAGGACACTGGACTGTACAAGGACTTCAGCCGGGCATTGGACAAGGCAGAACTCGCCTTCAAGCACTACAGGATGCAGGCTGAGGAGTGGTGGGACGAGCACGTAGGAGGTGACAAATGAACAAGAACACGGCTGCACAGGTCGCCAAGCGCGCACTGTGGATACCGATCGCGTACTTCGCAATGAAAGGATGCGCGGACAGCGCGTGCGGACAGGACTACCATGAACCGCGGGAAACAGTTCGAGAAGTACGTTACGAACCTGGTGACCCGACTCGGCTATACGAACGTCAAACACGATGTCAGGCACTCGACGAACTCGACCAGCTGTCAGATCGACGTTGAGTACGGGATGCTGTGCTGGAAGCGGTACATCGAGTGCAAGTACCGGCAGGACTCCACGGTTTCACTACCCGCTGTGTCGAAGTTCGCGGCAGCACTCGACCTCATCGGAGCGTGGCAGCAGCAGGGGATCGTCGTTACGAACACAACGTTCAGTAAGCGGGCACAGGAGTATGCGAGGTCGAAAGGCATGGAACTACACGACGGGGCGTCACTGAAGAAGCTCGACGACCGGTGCAGGGACGATGAGAGGACACTGGAGGAACGGATACGGGAGGTGCAACCATGAGTCACACGATGAACTATACAGCAGTACCGATAACCAACGCAGCGATACGCGAATCGATCGATGACGACGTGCTGGAGGAGAACAAACTCTTGCAGAACTTTCTCCAGGGAAGCCTGTCCCTGGAGGAACGACTGGACAGTATCCCCCAGTTCAGCTACGACTTCAGCAGGAACAAGTTCAAGAACGCGAGCCTCGAAGACCTCCAGCAGCACTGGGAAGAAGGGTATCGAGAGACAGAGACCAGGACCAAGAAGGGACTGCTCACGAAGATCTACGAGACGCTCGCCTCCAAGCTTGAATACTTCGTAGATACCGAGGAAGAAGTGGTCGTGGAGGAAGAACCATCGCTTCGGGAACGACAGGAACAGGCAAAGGAAGAGCTCGAGGAGATGACCGAGCGGGAACGTGAGAGTCTCCACGAGCTGCAGGGCGTGCGGGACAGTCTTGGCTCGTACGTGCGGCAGTTGGAGCAGCGGTACTACGAGGACGAACGCGTCTACCCACAGCTCAAGAACTTCGCAGCGAACCTGCAAGAGCAGATCGAACAAGCGGAGAACGGACAGAACGGCGTTCCCCTCAGCACGAAGCAGAACTACGAGAAACAGATCCAGGAGGGACAGAAAGCCTTCAACACTGTCGTGAACGAACTGGAGTACCTGGACCGTGAGATGACCATCCTGGACAACGCACGGCAGAAGTATACGAAGATGATCCACAAGCTGGACGGGGTCATCGCGAAGAAGCAGCAGAAACTCCGCGAGGCACGTGTGCGCAGCATCCAGACGGAGATGGACGGTGACCTCGGTGCGCTGGTCGGACGAGCGGACGAGTTCCTCGAGTTCGACTACAACCTGGGTGAGATCGAAGACCTGCACCAGCAAGCCGTCGACCTGTTCGACGCTGCCTTTGAACGGGTCGATGAACAAGTGGACACGACCGCACCGGAACGCTCTGAGCGTGACTCGGGAGAGTACCTGAACGAGATGTACGAGCGGACCAGGGCGCGCTTCCAGCAGTTATGACAGCCCTCGACGATGAACTCGGCTCGCTTGAGGAACGCCTCGACCGCTTGCATGAGAGCGGTCGGCTCCGCACCATAGAGGAACGACTGCACGAACACGTAGATGACTGGGAGGAACGAGCCCGGCGCCTGCGCGAGGCGCGTAGGACGCTGGGCCCGTTCCTCACCCTCGCACCGTCGGAACACCGTGCCTACCAGCACATGGCCAGGGTGTACAATACCGCGGAGCAACGTGAATCAGCGTTGGAGGAAGAGATAGCTTCGTTCCTGGACGAGCGTGATCAGCGCGGTCCGCAGGTACGCCAGGCCAGACGGGCAGCGGACGTGTTGGGCAGGGATGACCTGGTGGAACGTGCGGACTCCCTCCCCGAGGGCCGGTTCAGTGAGGACGGGTACAGAGAACGCTACGATGAGGAGTATCATGACCTGCGCGAACGGTTCGACGACATCGACACGAGCGATCCGAACAATCTGGACGAGTTGCAGGACATCGCCTCGCAGACGCAGGAGCTCGTGCACAAGTACGACCGTGTCGGTGACCAGGTAGGAGCTCGGAAAGCATCGGAGCTCCACACTTCTGTAGAGGACGCGGCGAGTCGCGTCGCGCCGATCTACGAACGCTGGGAGAAGAAGCGTATCACGATAGCAGCGTTGATCATCGCCGGCGCGTTCGGGTTCTGGAAGGGCGATATCGCACAAGATTACGTGGACAAGTACCTGCTCGGCGAGCAACAGGCCGCCACGGAACGCGTCGTTGAGGAGCCCCCCTCTGACCCTAAGGTACCGGCATCGGCGGAAAAGCTCCCGTCATTCGTCACGGAGTACGCCACGGGCCTCCCTGCCCGGTACCTCATCGCACTTGACCGGAGCACCGGTGACGGCGGGTTGTACGATGCCGTGACCAAGTCGGAACTAGTGGACTTCGACTTCACGGCGAACCATGACCGTCCAGAGGGACAGTTCTACCTGGAAACTGCGCGCACCGGAGCAGGCCGCATCGGACAGGGATCCGTCTCACTCCGCTCAGACGCTGCCACGCTGACCGGGACGTACGGTGAGGAACGCCTCGATGCACTTGAGGACGAGGAGATGGGCTACTGGGAGGATATCTATATCGAGGATACGAAGATGGTTGATATCTACCGTCACGTCCAGGGTGATGTGGAGGAAACGCTCGTGGTCATCGGAGAGTAAAGCATAAAAACCCGGATACCGCTCCGATACGGTACGCCGGGGTCGCATAATCTGGTAGTGCACCGGTCTCGAACCTTCCGAGTGAACCGGGCCCTTCGGGCATTCTGGGTTCAAATCCCAGCCCCGGCGGATTTTGACTATATCACATTTTTTGCACCAATAGTTATTTTAAGCAGCAAACGTTGCGGCGAAGTATGAAACGTTCGTGGGGATGGATTGCAGGCCTTGTCGTCCTTTGCCTCTTCCTCGCTCCAGCGACCTTGACGTTCTACACGGAGTATCTCTGGTTCGCCAGCGTGGACTACATCAGTATCTTCACGACGAAGATCCTGTATCAGCTCGGCACGGGCATCGGAGCGTTCCTCGTGAGCTTCGCCATCTTCTCCGGAGTGCTCGCCTGGACCAAGTACATCCTCCATGACGATGATCTTCCATACGGATACACGGTTGTGTTCCTCCTCTCGCTGTTCATCGGGTTCGCGATGAGCAGCGCGTGGCACGTTGTACTCCGGTTCCTCAACGCGCAAGCCTTCGGCACCACCGATCCTGTCTTTGGACTGGACGTGGCGTTCTACACGTTCACCCTGCCCTTCCTCGAACTTGCCGTCTGGCTCGTCCTCGTCGTGACCGCACTCGCCACCGGCGCTGCGTTACTCATCTACGCCACGCGTTTCGGAGTCGAGAAATACGAGGTCGTGGAGTCCCGCACGGGACAGACCATCCGAGGCAACGAATTCAACCTCTCCCTCTTCATAAAGGAACTACGCGGGAACGCGTTCAGACAGCTCTCCGTCCTGTTCAGTGTACTCTTCATCCTCTACGGCATCTCCACCTGGCTCGACCGGTACGGTCTTCTCACCGAGAGCTACGGCGTCGTACACGGCGTGGGCTACACCGACGCAACGATCACCCTTCCACTGCTCGCACTCACCGCGGCGGTAGCAATCCTCGGCGGACTAACCACAGCGGTGAACGCGTACTTCAAATATCGCCACATCGCAACCGCCACCATAATCACTCTTGTTGTCCTGTCACTCGGCGGGAGCGTCGCATCGACCGCGGTGCAGAACTATGTGGTCGAGCCGGACGAGTTCAATAAGGAACGTGCATACATCGAAGAAGAGATCAACGCGACTAACCAAGGCTTCGGCCTCGAGCGCATGCGAGAATCGAACTTCGCCGTCGGGGAACGAGACCCCGGGGCGCTGTTGCAAGGCAATGATGAGATCATCAGGAACATCCGCTTGTGGGACTGGCGTCCGCTTCTCACCACGTATAACGAGCTTCAGATCTTCCGCTCGTACTACACGTTCAGTGACGTCGATGTGGACCGCTACAGGGTGAACGACGAGCTCCGTCAGGTCATGCTGTCCCCGCGCGAACTGGACTACTCCAACCTTCCTACCAGGTCGTGGGTCAACGACCACCTTGTCTATACACACGGCTACGGGGTGACGATGAGTCCGGTGAACCAGGTCGCGAACCGCGGACTGCCAACGTTCTTCATACAGGACATCCCGCCACAGTCGGAGCACTTCAGCATCGACACGCCGCAGCTCTACTACGGTGAAGCCACGAATCGCTATAGCATCGTGAACACGGAGACGAGAGAGTTCGACTACCCCAGCGGTGATGAGAACGTGTACACGAACTACGACGGTACGGGCGGCGTCCACATTGATTCGCTTCTCGACCGCCTGGCCTACGCGGTACGGTTCGGTGATTCACAGATATTCTTCAGCGGGAGCATCACGGCGGACAGCCAGTTACAGCTGTACAAGAACGTGAAGGAACGTGTCAACGCGATCGCCCCGTTCCTCTCCCTGGACGATGATCCCTATGTGGTCGTAGACGACGGTCGGTTGAAATGGATCATCGACGCGTACACCACCGCGCAAGGGTACCCGTACAGCCGACCGCACGAGTTCAAGAACTCGAAGGTTTCTTACGCTCGGAACAGCGTGAAGATAGTGGTGGATGCCTACAACGGTGATGTGACGTTCTACACCGCAGAGGATGAACCCGTGCTCGCCACGTACCGCAACGCGTTCCCGGACCTCTTCACACCGATGGACGAGATGCCCGCGGGTCTGAAAGACAACGTGCGCTACCCAGAGGATATCTTCTCACTCCAAGGCGACGTGTACGCTACGTACCACATGCGCGACCCACAGGTGTTCTACAACAAGGAGGACCAGTGGCGCGTGCCAGACGAGATCACAAGGGGCACGGAGCAACGTATGGAACCGTACTACGTGGTGATGCGACTTCCGGGAGATGACGAGGCGGAGTTCGTGCAGATCATGCCCTACGTTCCACGCGGCAAGGAGAACATGATCGGCTGGCTCGCGGCGCGGAGCGATCCGGAGAACTACGGGGACATCGTCGCGTATAAGCTCACGAAGCAGGAGCTCGTCTTCGGACCCATGCAGGTCGAAGCGCGGATCAGCCAGGACGCGGATATCAGCCAGCAGATCACGCTATGGTCGCAGAGCGGGAGCAGCGTGTTCCGTGGAAATCTACTCGCGCTCCCCATCGACGACCAGTTCCTCTACGTGGAACCGTTGTTCCTGAAGAGCCGGGACCAGGGCAGCCTGCCCGAGTTGAAACGCGTCATCGTCGCCCACGGCGACCGCTTGACGATGCAACCGACGCTCGAGAAGGCGTTGCGCGTCATCGCAGGGCAGAACGGAACAAGCGCTCCACCCATAACCAACGTGACACCGCCGAGCAGGCCCGGGGTGCTCGAGGATATCCGAGCGCAGTACAGGGACG
>CAYWOP010000005.1:0-3092 GCA_964459935.1 uncultured Methanosarcinales archaeon
GGCGAGCGAACGCGTAAATGCGGCAGCGATGGTCGCGTTCACCGAGTCCGGACATACGGCGCGGAGCGTGAGCGCGTTCCGTCCTCCTACCCCGATCGTCGCATCCTCTCCGAACCAACGTACGCGACGCCAACTGCACCTGTACTGGGGAGTCGTACCCGTAACGGCCAAGGACGTCTCATCGCTGGAAGAGCTCCTGGGAACAACGACGAGTCACACGGAAGAGACCGGCCTCTCCGAAGAGGGGGACACGATCGTGTCCGTCGCTGGTACCCCGGTAGGGCAGCGAGGCTCGACGAATACGGTACGTATCATGACGGTTGGTAATGTCATCGTCCGCGGATACCCGCTTCGTTCGGGCCGCGCTACGGGTCCAGTGGTGTTCTGTCGCTCCACTCAGGAGGCGAGGCAGGTCGCGGGTGCTGTAGCAGTGGTATTCACGACGCGCCAGGAACTGTTCGATGCTCTGGATGATCCTGCGGCGGTGCTCGTTGCGAGTACGCACGTCTCAGATGATGTGGTGAGCGGGTTGGACTGTCCGGTCATCACCGAGGTGCTGAGTGTGGAGCAACGCATCTCCCCTGGTGACAGGGTGCGCGTCTTCGGCGACAAGGGCGTCGTGTTGTCCGCTGAGTAAGGCTTCGATGGTTATTTAAGCTACTGCTACAAAGAAACTGGTATGGGTATATTTGGCTATCTCAAGTGGGCGGTGCGTGCATTCGTACCGGACTGGGCGCGTGCCCTGGGAGAGCGCTCAGGCGGGGAACTGCTGCGGTTCTTCATCGCGTTGCATTTCTTCGCTATCCTCCTCTCTGCCGTGCTCTACATACCCATGGTAGCGACGGTGCCCGGCGAGGCCGTGGAGAGCGTCTCATCGTTTAACGTGAAGGTGACGTACAACGCGACCGGTCCGGTCACCGTTTTGTCCCGGCCGCGGGTCGCGATAGACGAGGCGGGGAACGCGAGCGGTTGGATAACGGTCTCTGAGGATGCGTTCACGTATCGCAAAGGCGTGTTTTTCGCTCCCGAGACCGTCATTTTTTCAGAATCAGACGACCTTGAGGACAACCTTGACGTGCTCAGATACTTTACAGTGTTCTTCTTACCAGCGCTCTTCGTCTGGCTCTTCCTTGGGTTCCTCGTGAAGAACCTGCTCCTGACGGGACTGACCGCGTTCCTTGTCTGGCTGTGTTTCCTGCACCCTGCTAGGAATCTTTCCTTCACGAAGGCGTGGAAGGCGGGGTTGATCGCGGCGGTGCCGTTGATCTTCATCGATATCGTCCTGTGGCCTCTGGTTGTGTGGGTAGTGCCATCGCTCCTGTTCATCATCTATGCGTTCGTCGTCGCGTGGTGGCTGTCGGAGACGTAACTTTTTTAGACCACAAACCTGTCCTCATGGATATGGAAGAAGCGTTGTATCTGGACGATATGTATAAGAAGGAGTTCGAAGCCACTGTGGAGTCCGTATCCGATGGGAAATATGTGGTACTTGATACGACGGCGTTCTATCCGAACAGCGGCGGGCAGCCGCACGACACCGGTACCTTGACCAGGAAGGACGACGGTGCGGAGTTCGATGTCATCTACACGGGTAAATTCGATGGACGTATCAGTCATGAGGTCGACTCGGAAGGACTCAAACAGGGAGATACGGTTCACGGCGTTCTTGACTGGGACCGGCGGTACACGTTGATGCGGATGCATACCGCTGCGCACGTAATCAGCGCGGTATTCCATGACGATCTCGGGGTGAAGATCACGGGGAACAAGAAGGGCGTGGAGAAGTCACGGATCGATTTCGGTATGGAGGAGTTCGACCGGGACCTGATACGCGAACACGTGCACAAGGCGGACGACCTCTTGCAGGAAGGGCTCGAGGTCGAGACGTTCTACAAGCCGCGGGAAGAAGTGATGAACGATCCTGACCTGGTGAAGCTCGCCGACGCCGCTCCACCTGATGTTGACCCGCTGCGGTTGGTGAAGATCGGTGATGTCGATATCCAGGCGGACGGTGGCACGCATGTGAAGAATACGGACGAGGTCGGCTCTGTTGAGATCGTGGATATGAAGAACAAGGGGCGGGAGAACCGGCGCGTCTACTTTACGCTGGACGAATAAAAGACATGTACAGTTTTCATATGAAGTGAACAATAATATAGCGTAGAACAACCACAACATTTATATAAGTGTAACTCTACCATAGTAACAATATGTTCAGTTTGCGCTTCACCACAGCACTACTGGTACTCACCTTCCTACTCGTACCCGTAGTGCAGGCCAGGGTCTATCAAGGCCCGACGTACGGCATGCTCCCGCACGAGGGCGTGTTCTATGCCCGAGAGCCGATCTACCACTCACAGACACTCGGCAGTTCAGAAACACAGGGGTACAGTCACTCCTACTTGAGTCATCGGAGCTACCTCTCCAACCCCCGGTTCCACCCTCGTACAGGCTGGACGGCGCAACGATACACTGCAAAGATACATCACTACCACAGACCGCTCCTCTACCCAGGAGTGTACCGAACGACGGTGATACGATGAAACGCATCGCAGTAGTTTTGACGCTCGTGCTCGCATCGGCAGTGACCGCAACGCACACCACGCATACCATGCCGCAGGAGAACCCGCGGTACGGTGAGTACGTGCAGACGCATTCGTACAAACGGAGTGCGAAGTTCACGGACGCGGTGAAGCGTTTCCGTTACCAACAAGCGCAGTCACCGTACCTGTTGGTGCGGAGTCCGTACGGAACGAAACCGTGGAACAAACCCTATGGTGACGAAGCGATCCCGAGCCTGTACAAGCCCGTACAGAACCCGTTCTACGGCTTCGATTACACGCGTCAGTACGTGTGCGACAGTCCGACGAGCTGCTCCAAGCGCAATGTTTTCGTCGGTACGACCCCTGGCTCGCCCAAAGGTCGCTAGTCGTCGAGGACGCGTTTCATCTCGTCCACGAAGTCCTCTGCCTCGTCATAGAGACGGTCGTACCGTTCCCCTGAGATCTCGTTAACGTCGCCCTCTGTGATCTCCTTCATCAACGTGTAGAACTTCTCCATCGTCGTCGCGTACCGTTGGTCAACGATGCCCG
>CAYWOP010000005.1:3102-8222 GCA_964459935.1 uncultured Methanosarcinales archaeon
CGGCTCGACCATCTTCTGCTCGAGCAGGTCCGCGACGTGCTCCGGACTCGGCGGTATCTCCCCCAGCTTCATCAGGGCGGCGTGCGCGGCGTCGATCACCGCCCAGTACAGGTCTAAAACGGCCTGTCGAACATGATTCGCAGAGTTCTGCAGAGTCATCGGTGCTTTCTTATAGTACGACCAGATGCTTTCCGGGCTCGGGCGGATACGTCCCTGTTTGAGCAGGACCTGTAAGGGTTCGAAGAATCCCGTATCGATTATGGGCACGCCGTCCCGCAGCACGTTCACCGCGACGGGATCGCCGCTGCGTACGTACTCCCAGAACGATGTGAACTTGAGCGTGATGATGTGTAAGCGGTCCGAGATGTCACGCACAGTCTTCTCCACGATGATACGGTACGTCTGGACCAGTTCTTTCGTGAGCTCGACCGAGACGTCGTCGACGATCATCAAGATATCGATATCATTGGGCTTCTCCGAAGGCCGTGTCTTTCCTTCTATACCGTCTCCGTCAGTGTCGAGCTTGGTGCGTCGCTTCCGCGCCACACTGCCGAACAGCACCAGTCCCTTCACGAAGTCGCCGAACTCGTCCAGGACGCGTTGACTGAACTCGTACGCCGGTTCCAACTCGTCCTCATCGTACCGTTCAGTATTGCGCAGTCCTTGTTCGTCGATCGAGAACTCCACACACCCACCTCATACAAACTGGGGAGGACAGTGGTTAATAAAACTTGCTATACATCATAGAGGTGGAAACCGATCTCACCGATCTCCACGATATCATCGGGTTCGCGACATGGTAGATACATATCGTTGTAGACCACGAGCTCCGCGTCGCTCCCCCGCGCCTTGTCCATGAAACGCTCATCCAGTTTGCTATCAGGATTGATGAAGAGCATATCGTGGTCCGACCAGTCGAGCTCGTAGAAATCAGCGCATGTGAAGGAGCAGTCCACATCAACGTCGTCCCGTATCTGCTTGGACGTCTCAACCAGCTCCGGATCACCCTCCACGCCGTGCGCCGTGGTGAACAGGGAGGCGCAGAGCACGACGCGGCCGTCACCGCTTCCGAGATCGAGAAAGCTCTCGTAGCGTTGCAGTCCGTGTTTCGTGAAAAATTCGTACGTGGCGTGGAGCGATGCCGACCCGTAGAACCCGTACTCCGTGCTGCGCATGGGTAGCTCACCGTCGGAAAGGTGCGCTTTGAACCGTTCGTCGTAGGCGTCGTAGATGTCGTGGAACGTCACTCCATCTGTACCTCGCTCCAGAGCTGCCACTCGTTGCTCGGTGCGTAGGCTCCGACCACGTAGAATGGTGGTGCCTGGTAGCCGAAGTGTGACTGGTACACGTCGCGGAAGCTCCCGCCCGGACCCGCTGGCGTGGGTGTTGGCGTGCCGGCAGATGCGCCGTAGATTGGACTGCCGAAGTATTCGAACGTTTCCGGTACCACATCCACCGGATTGAAGCTCCCAGCTTCCACGATCACATCGTCCATACCCGCTTCTTCGATGATATCCATCACTTCGTCCATCGGAACGTTCCCCTGACCGGGACTGAGATGCTCATCGTCGAACCCCATGTTGTCCGTGATGTGCACCTGCCCGACCATATCGCTTTTGACCAGATCTTCAACTTCGTTGATATACCATTCTTTGAACGCTTCGTCGCGCTCCTCCTCCGACATATCTTCATCGCCCTTGAAGTGTTGCCGCCACATGTTGAAGTGTCCTGTATCGAGTGTTCCCTTGATATGTTCTTTGGCGAGTTCGCGCGCTTTATCCTCTCGTATCCCGTTCTTCGTTTTCATACGCTCAACGAACTGCTCTCGAGACTTCTCGATAAGCTCCCGCATCTCGTCAGGGTGGCTGCCATAGCTTTCGGGTTGGAAGCTCTCCGGGCTCACGTAGATCTCCCGTTCTGGGTCTTTCTGCCGCGTCTTCTGATACGCGTACTCCGCTGCTCTCGCGATGGTGTCCGCGCTCTTGTCCACGCCGTAGTCTGCGATGGGTTTGATATGTTTGAGGTTCTCCTTCTGCTCCTCTGCTCGCACGTCGGCGGAGGCTGATGAGCTGTGGGTGTGTTTCATCTGCATCTGGATCTGCTCGAGCTGGCTTTCGAGTATCTCTCTCGGCGTCTTCCGGTTGGGACCGACGAGTTGTCGGGCCGAGGGCCCCACCGCGCGCCCGTACCCCGCGTCCTGCATGATCTTCCACTTCTCCTCCTCCGGAATGTCTTCTTCAAGATCTTCGTAGAACTCGAGCGCCTCCTTGACTTCGTCGTATGCTTCTTCCATGTCTTCGTAGTGCTGGGCGTGGTAGAATGACTGTCCTCTCGCCTGCAAGATCTGTTCCTGGATCTGGGACTTGTAGAACTCTTCCTCGGGTGATGTGCCGTATTCCTGGGCTCGCTCTTTGAAATCGTCCCATTCTAACCGTTTCGTTTCGAAGTACCCTTCCTCTTGGTCATCACTACGGAGCGGGACACGTTTGAGCATCTCTTCCGTATCGCTCGGGTCGATCTTGTTCCCTTCCGCGTCCACGTAGTCATCGGCGTGGACCACGTTGCCCTCCGCATCCGTGTACGGCGTGTTTCGTTGTACATCCTTCCCTTTCTTGTACTTAGGTTCGTGCACGGTCTTGTTCTTCCGCACCGAACCGATGATATCCCCGGTGCGTTCGTCGACCATGTGTACCACATCGCGCTCTTCCTGGGTGGGGAACTGTTCGAACTGGTCGCCCCAGTCCTGCTCGCTGAAGTTCCTGGGGAACTCGCCCGTGTGGAACACGACGGCTCCACCTTGCAGATCAGAGGCGAAGTCGACCGCTTTCTTGATCTCCTTTAATGTATCTTCCCTATGCTTTTCTTCGAACCCTTGCTGTCCCATGCCTGCCAGGCCCTGGATATTGGTGCTGGCGTGCGTGCTGAGCTTCACGTCGTTGATCTTCGCGAGTTCCTCGATGTCCCGTCGTTCTTTCTTGCTGATAGACTCCGGGGTGTACCGCTCCTTGTTGCCCTTGCCCTGGCCGAAGAAGGGTATGTCGATGTATCCGACGCCCTGTTTGATGCGTGCGTTCACGGCCTCGATAGGACGTTGGAACGGGTTGCTACCGAAGCCGAACTCTGACGGGCTCATGTCCGTGTCGATACCGTCGGCGTCGGGCTTCACATCTAACTGGTCATCGGACATGCTCTCGGGTTCCTGATAGAACCCCTGATCCATGCTGTGGTAGTATGTTTGGTTAAGCTTCACACCGTTTATAAAGAACTGCTGGCATTTAAAAGTTACGTCTGGTATTGCGAGCGTCGTTCGAAGTGATTGGCCAGGACCTGGTCTCCCTCTTCCGCGCCGGCGACGCGGTCACGCTCCACATCCACTCCAGGAGTGCTGAAGTCGTCCTGGTCGATCGTGTTACGGTACGTCTCTCCCTCGTAGACGGAGCTCTCTTCGCCCTCGTACACGTGGCTGATGCCGTCAGGGATCTCGTCCTCGCCCTGAGCTTCCCAAGCGGCGCGTTCGATAGCGCTCTCATCACCGCCGACCCTATCGTCCAAGGACTCCTCTTGAGAGGAAATGTCAGCAGTGCCCGTGGAGAGGGCCGGAGTCGCGAACTCTGCACGACGTTGGTCGTGATCCGGAACGATATCGTCGTCGATCACCCGGACGATCTCCGAATCCGCTTCCGCAGCTTCACCGTCCGGGGCGGAGGCAGAGTCTTCATCCTCGGCCTGGACAACCCAGTCGTGCGATGCGTGCACGGGTAGCTCCTCTTCGAGCGTAAGATCTTCCTCTTTCTTCTCTTGCCTGTCCCGGTGTGAATCGCTCTCGTCCATCACCACGCCACCATGTCGTGCGCTTTCTTGTAATTCTTGTACATCTGATACTGTGCGATCCACACTTCTGTACCGTTCTTGTAGAACTCTTCACGCTCAGCGTTCGTCACGTGCCCATCGTCGCCTCTCGGAGCGCCGATGCCGGAGAAAAGGGATCGGAGACCCGAAAACGCCTGGGCGAGTGATGAGACTCCGTCGAGCATGCCCGGTTCCTCTTCCTCCTCTTCCTCGCTGTCAAGATCCTCATCTGCCTCGCGGAGGTATGCGTGGAGGTCTTCACCGAGCGCGTCCATGGCGCTGCTCACGCTCTCGTCGATGAGCTTGATCAGTTCCATATCTTCCTCACGCTTCATCCGTTTGAACCGTTGCACGTCCTCGGGCGTCCACGCGTAGCCGCGCAGCTGGAACTCCACGTCACCGACGTGAAGCGGACCCTTGTGCTGGTAGCCCTCTTGACTGTAGTTCATCTCGGGCTGGGTCGTGTAGACGATGCTCAGCAAGATACATGGGTGAAATCCGTCCACCGTGGGTTTCTTCGCGAGCACTTCGATCTCCGTCATGCTCGTCTCGAACGAGCTGATGATCTTCGCGTCGCTCTGATGTTCCTCACTCATCTGCATACGAGCTACGTTCTTGAGATAGGGCTTGACCCAGTTCATGTACATCTGGATGGTACCCCAGTGTTGTCGGAGGTAGCGGAGCGTGAACTGGCGACGGTTCCTGAGTTCGTCCTCCGTCTTGTCCTTCCAGTTGAGGAAGCTGAAGAGTTTCCGACGGAGCACGTTGAGGACTTGATCGTTGAAATCCATCGCATCCACGACCTCATCGACTTTATCGATATCGTGCACGTGTGTGTTGAAGAACAGGTCTGGTAAGCTGGTGAAGCCGACCTGCTGGGCGATGCCGTACACGCTGGACGGGTTCTTGCTCCCACCCTCGACCATATCCACGTACAGTCCTTTCAAGCTCACGTCTGCGCTCTTGCTCTCCGGTGCTTTCTCGTACATCTCCAAGCGTTCGTCGAGGATGCGGAGTTCACGTACGAGCTGAAACAGGTCTTTCACCATTTTCCCGATCGTGGCCATGTACTGCTGGGCCTTGTCCTGTTGTCGTCCCATCCGGGTCTGTGCTTGGCCCCAGAACGAGCTCTGCTCGCTCGCGGAGAACACATCCGTTATCTTGTCGAAATCGGGATAGCCCCAATCTGTTTTGAAGTTGTCGAGCAACCAGTAGTACGTTTCTTCAAGGCTCGCACCGGGTGATTTGAACTGTAACCGATATTTTTTCGG
>CAYWOP010000005.1:8322-18013 GCA_964459935.1 uncultured Methanosarcinales archaeon
TGTGAGCTTTTAACTGTTTCCCTCAGTATTCGTGCGCATCGCTCCGTTCTTGCAACTCTTCGATGTGCTCTACCTTGGCCTCGATCAGGTTGTCGATATCCGTGGTGATATCTTCGAGGAGGAGGCTGGCGTGGTGCCCGCCGAGCAAGTGCGGCAGGACGACGTAGTCCGCGCCTTCCTCATACAGGTCGAGCGCTTCCTGCACTTCTTCCGCCACGATGATGACTATGATATCAGGGTTGAGCTCCTTCGCTTCTCGCAGGAGGTAGACGTTGTCCTCCGTGTTGGGTGCCGTGGATATCAGCATCTCCGCTTCCTCCAGGTTCATGTGGTCGATGACCTCCGGGTCACCGATGTCGCCGAAGAGGCACGGGATGTCGTCGTCCTTGAGTGTCTTTATCATATTGGGGTCGAAATCGACGACGAGCACCTCTTCGTCCATATCGAGGAGCTTGTGGACGATACCGTATCCGACCCTGTGGTAGCCCACGACGACGACATGGTCGCTGAACCGCTCAGCGGGCGACTGTGCGTCGAGCGGTTCCTCGCGTTCGAAGACATCGAGGAGATCTTCGACGTAGTGATAGAGCTGGTGGTTGTATTTCATCATATATGTGGAGAGGATGATGGTGACCACGCCGACACCTGTGACGATACTGATGATCTCCGTGCCGATGTGACCGGCGCGTTGTCCGAGGTTGATCAGGACGAGGCTGAACTCGCTGATCTGTGCGCACGTGACACCGACGAGGAAGCTCGTGCGCTTGCGATATCCGAGGAGGCCCATGGTCGTGAGGATGACGAGCGGCGTGCCAAGTAGCACGACAAGTGACAAGAGCACGGTCGGCACGATGAGCTCTGGAGAGAGGCTGAACGCCATCTCTGCTCCGAGGGTGATGAAGAAGATGACGATGAGGAAGTCTCGGAGCGGTTGTACCTTGTTCTCGATATGCGTGTTGTAGGGGAGTGAAGCGAGGGAGACGCCTGCGACGAAGGCTCCAGCTTCGACGGAGAGTCCGAGGAGGTGCGTCGCGACGGCGAGGAAGAAGCAGTAGCTGATGCTCGTGAGGAACAGTAGTTCGTTATTTTCTGCCGCGGAGTCAAACACCGGGGGTACGATCCACTTGGTGAGGGCGACTGCTCCGATGCCGAACAGCACTATCTTGAGGATGCTATGTAGAAGACTCATCGTGACGGTCGACTGTGTTCCGACGCCGCTCACGAGAACGATCGCTAGTATGGCGAAGAAGTCCTGGACCAGGAGAAAACCGATGCTGATCTTGCCGTACAGCGCGTTGAGTCCGGACTGTTCGGAGAGCATCTTGACAATAATAATTGTGCTGCTGAAGGCGATGGCGATACCCAGGTAGAATGAGGCGAGGTTGGAGAAGCCATAGTATTTCCCGATTGCGACTCCGACCGCGGTCATGACCAGGACCTGGGCCGTACCGGTCACCATGGATACCACACCGAGCTCTGTCAGATTGTCTATGCTCATGTGGAGACCGACGGTGAATAGGAGGAAGGTGATGCCCATCTCCGAGAGGAGTTGCACGCTCTCCGCGTCGGATATCAGGCCGAACACGGCGGGGCCGAGGAGGAATCCTGTGACGATATAGCCGAGGATCAGGGGTTGTTTGAACCGTCGTGAGAGGAATCCCATGAGGGCCGCGATGACGAGGGCGATACCAAGGAGTACGAATCTTTCCTGCATTAGAGCGTACTGCACCTCATTGGCAACAAGTTTCAGAACATCCATAATGAAGGGCAAGAACCTGTCCTGCATCAGACCACGACGGTCAGCAGCGTTATTTAAACCTTGCGCAGTGCGACCCCGCCGGCCGGGAGGGTTTGTATCAGTTCATCCAGGTCGCCGCCGATGCGTTGCTGGATCTGCTTGGCCACGTCGGATGTCTTGTTCCGTCCCTGCTGTATCGCGACCCAGTCGTCGCAGTGATGCTCGACGGCGGAGCGCGGACCGCCCATCACTTTCTGGTCGTACCGACCGATGGCGCAGTCGAGCTCCACATCTACATACGTTGTATCACCGTAGATCATGAAACTTCCCTTCTCCAGGTATTCGCCCGCTTTCGCCTCCTTCGAGACCTGGTCCGGGGTGACGTGGAACACGCGAGAGGTCTTGAGACCTTCTTTCCACGCGCTGCTGTACATCAGGGTGAAGATAGCCGCTTCCTGAACGGTCTTGTCCCCAATAGACTCACCCTCTGCCTTCACCACGACGAACGGGCTCCCGCTCATGTCCGTGTGGAAGACGAGGTCACCCTTCTGCGCGTGTTTCTTCACCACGTACTCGTTTGTACTCGCGTCCCTACCGCCGATGACGAGCATGTCGTCGCTGCTGTAGAACCAGTGGTATTTCTCGTACCATTCCCGTTCTCGCTGGCGTTGCTCTTCGATAGAGGGAAGTTCGATGTCCTCCTCTCGAACGCTCTCGAGCTCGTCCTGCTTGTCCCGAAGCGCTCGCCGGGCACCCTCGAGTTTGCGCTTCGCTGTTTTCGCTTTCTCGAAGTACCGCTGCGCGTTCTTTTCGACGTTCTCCCGGTAATCGAGTGCTATGCGCATCAGCAAGCCGGTAGTGTATCGGTGGTGTGCACGGCTGTTTCGCAGGTGTGCGTTCCCTCCTCGACCTGGACGACGGGGACGAGGCGTGCGGTGAAGTTGTTCGGTTTCGCCGCGGGAACCGTCTGTTGGATGACCTGATCCTTTGCGAAGCCGTCCAGGTTGAGCGTGATCTCCTGGTCCGCTTGTGCTCCGTCGATCACGAGATTGAGCGTGGCCAAGTCCGTCCCTGTATTCTTGACATCGACGCGCACACCGTCGCCGGTGTAGCACAGGTCGCTACCCATCGCGACGGAGGCTTGTTTGCAGAGCTCCTCTTCCATGCCCTCCTTCACGAGTTGGCTGCTCCAGTTCATGATCATCGCTCCGATGGCTACGGCGAATGCCATGAGAAGAACTGTGGCTATTATAGGAGACAACCCCCTCTTATTGCGCATATTGAGACGAAGACCAAATTTGTATTTAAAGGTTTCGCATCGTTATTTCCACTGTTTCAGCGCCTCTTCCTCGGTGAAATGAAGGTCGCCCGGGATGATGAGTGAGTGCGGCGGCGGGCCAAGTTCCGCACTGCGGAGTGTTTCCTTCGTGCCCGAGCGTATCGTGGCGTTCTCGCTTCCGAGCCGTGCGCATCCTATCAGGATGTCATCGTCCGGGATGTGTTGATCGAGTATCTGGAGCGCCTGGGAGACGGTCATGAGTTCGTCCTCGGTGACATCGAGCAGGACGAGCGTGTGGAGCCCGCGTTCTAGGTTCGCCTTGTATATCGATATGGGCGTCTCCACGTTGCGAAACGGGAGGCTGGCTATCTGTCCGAACTTGTAGAGCTGTAGTCCTGTCTGACCGACAGCTGTGATGACGGATGCGTTGTGTATCACGTCTACTGAGATGTCGCGTTGCCGGGCTCGCCGGTACAGTTGGTGGTGTGTGGTGGCGGCGAACGGATCGCCGATGACCATGAGCGCGACGTGTTCCTCCTCAGCTTTGTCGAGGATTTCGTCCTGGTCTTCCACGGTGTCGCGATCTGCACGCTGTATTGCGGTATCATGGAACTCTTCGAGGTCGTCGTGGGTGCATTGGAGGCGTGAGGTGTAGTGTTCGAGATAGACCGTGTCCGCATCTTCAACAGCGCGCTTGCCGCGGACTGTGATATCCTCCGGTGTGGAGAGTCCGATGCCGATGAGGGTGAGCATGGTCACTCCCCGACCGCGTCGAGTTCTTCGTCGCTGAGTTCGCTTTGTTGTACGACCAGAAGATCTTCAGTGGTGAGTGTTTCTCCTTCTTCGATCTTGTCCTGGACGGCTTCTTCTTTCTCTTTGAGATCGACGTCGCTGTGGTCGTCTCCCCCGCTCTCGATGCCGAGTTCGTCCTTGAGTTCGCGAACCCTGGCGAGTTTTTCGTTGAGCTCCTCCTTGACCTCTGTGTACCGTTCTTTCTTTGCTTCGAACTCTTCCTGTGCTTCTTCCTCTTTCTCACGGAGCTCGTCGACCTTGTCAGACTTCTCGAGCAGCTTTTCATGGAATTCCTGACTCTGTTCTGCGAGTTCCTGCATCTTCTCGTGGTATTCGTTCGCTTCTTCCTTGAGTTCGTCGATGTACCGTGACTTCTCCTGGATCTCCTCGGAAAGCTCGCTGACCTCGTCCAGTTGCTCCTTCTTCGCCCGGAGGTCTTTAAGCTTTTTATTGAGGGACTTTTCCTTGCTGAAGTCCATCGGCGACGTCTGCATCTTGAACTCGATCCCCTCGATCTGGTTCTGTATCTCCTGTGGGCTCTGGTCGATCTCTTTCTCCTCGAGGAACTCGTCGCGTTTGCGCTTGAGCTCTTTGATCTCGTCGATTTCTTCCGCTATCTGTTCGTTGAGCTCGTTGCGCTTTTTCTTGTGCTCTTGGACCTTATCCGTGTACTCATTACGTTTTTCTTTGTAGTCGGTCAGGTCGTTGATGTGCTCTGCGATCTCATCACCGATGGAGCTGCGTCTGTCGTGGGCGTCCTCTTTTTCCTCATAGAGGGTGTCGAGGGTGTTGCGTAGTTCGTCGACTTCCCCGTTGAGTTCCTTGAGTTCTTCTGCTAGTTCGTCGGCCATGTTCTGCACCTACGGGGTGTTATTCGTCGAATAACGCCCCGAGTCCTTCTGCAGCTTCTTCGTCGGATGCTCCTTCGTCTTCGTCGCCGTCTTCATCTTCTTCCTGTTCTTGCTCGTCGTCCTCAGATTCGTCCGTTTCGGTCGGTTCGTCCGACGGTGCGGGACTTGTCTGGGCGACTGCAGCGTTTTCGACGGCTTCGTCGATGTCGACATCTTCCAGGCTTGAGATGAGTGCTTTGACCCTGGATGCGTCCGGTTCGATACCGGCCGCTTCGAGGACGTTGGTCACGCCCTCCTCGTCGACGTCCTGTCCTGCTTTGTGCAGGAGCATCGCTGCGTATACGTATTCCATCGTATCTACCTCCTTGAATCGAGTGCTTGAGCGTGTTGATCTGCTGTTGCGAGCATGCTTGTTATCGTTTCCGGAGTGATGATATCTTGTGACTGTGCTAGCGCGTTAGCGTCGGCGTGTGCGTTCGCTAGTAGTGTCTCTGTGACGCCCCGTGCCGGGTATGCCGCGTTGACCGCGAGGTTGTGTGCGTGGCTCGCTGCCGTTGTGAAGTCGTCGCGGTATGAGTCGACGTCGATATCGAGCACGTCCTTCGTGAAGACCTCTCCGTCCTGGTATGCCGCGACGAGGTTGAGGCCGACCTCCATGGGTTTGATCCCGAGTTGGCCGAGTATGTTTGCCATGGATGCGTCCACCGTTTCTCCCTGCTCCGCTACTGTTGTATCCTGTTGTACCGCGACCTCGCCGTCCTCGACTCCGGCGGGGATGCCGGCGTTGCCGAGTTCGCCGATGATCGGTCCTGGGTCGAAACCGGTGGGGCCTTCTGGGATGATGATATCGTGTGGGGCTTCCTGCCCGGGTTTGATCGGTGCTTTGCTCGTCTCTTTCTGGAGCGTTTGAAAGAGTTTGAACGGGTTTTCTTCTGTGAAGAGTAGTGCTGGCATACCGGTCAGGTGTTCTTGCAGCCCTGAAACGTCTTTATCTGCTTCGTCGAATGCGAGTTGCATCAGTGTCTTCTTGGTCATGCGTAGCGTCATGCGGTCGCGGAGTTCTGCGCGCATCTCCTGGAGTTGCGGTGCTGGAAGGTTTTTTAGATTGACAACGGCGACGACGCTGTGGGAGTCGATGAGCTCGGCGAACTCTCCTATTTCGTCTCGCTTCCACTCTTTGACTTCCGCTACTGGCATCAGACAGTCACCGGTGCGCTCATCGTTAGTTTGACGAGCATGTCTTTGATATTGTTCTCTTCTTTCGGGAGTTTTCTGAGGAGTTGTTCGTAGACGAAGTTGGCGTTGTCGCCGAGCGTGTCGGGATCGAGCGATTCTTTGCCGACGATCGTGTGCACCACAGGATTCTCTTTCGCTGTGAGGTGGAGTGTGCGTTGGAGCTTGTCGTATACCGGTTGCAGGTCTGCGTTGGGTGGTACGACGCTGCCGGCGTTGGGACTTGGCATCTTCCCTCTGGGGCCGAGGAACCGTCCGAACGCGGATGCCACGTCTGGCATGATGTTGGCCTGGGCGAGGAAGAAGTCGTGCTCGCTGGCAGTATCCTTCATCTCCCGCTCGTCCATGTCGTCGAATGCGCTTTTTTCGATCACTTCGTCGCAGACCTCGTTGGCTTCGTCGCTGAGCTCCGGGCCGATGAGTGCGCATATTGTGCGGTCAAGGCCCATGTCGTTGGGCGTGGTGATGAAGAAGTCGATCGTGTCGTCCGGGTGGTTCATGTCGAGCCCTTTCAGGTTGATCACGAGCTCGACCGTCTGCTCGAACCCTCGCTCTGCGGCGTTCTGTTCCAGTGCTTCGATCGCTCGTGTGAAGTCGTCTTGCATGGTTCCCTCCTACCGAGACGGTAGTGCATTCGGGATATACAGGGGAGAGCAAGCGGTTTTATAAAGGTTGGTGTTTGCGGTTCCCTCCTTGCGGAATTCTATTACCGTTGCGAGTGAGGGTCTTCCCGTAACGGTTCAATCCTCTGTCTCGTTTTCAAACAGCTCCGCGTACTCCCCGTAGCCACGTTCTTCCAACTCGTCCGCGGGGATGAATTCGAGGGCTGCGCTGTTGACGCAGTATCGGAGGCCGGTGGGCTCGGGCCCGTCGCCGAAGACGTGGCCGAGGTGACTGTCTGCGTGTGTGCTCCGTACTTCCGTTCGTGGTATGCCCATGCTGTAATCCGTTTGCGTCTCGACGTTCTCGGGTTCCAGCGGTTTGTAGAAGCTCGGCCATCCCGTTCCTGATTTGTACTTGTGCTCGCTGCTGAACAAGGGTTCTCCGCTGATCACATCCACATAGATACCGTCCCGTGTGTTGTTCCAGTATTCGTTGTCGAACGCTGGTTCCGTGCCGTCCTCTTGCGTGACCTCGTATTCTTGTTCTGACAACATCTCGCGTAACTCCTCATCAGTGTAGTTCACTTCGTACTCGTTGGTCGTTTCCTCGTTCTCCTGTACGGATACGTTGAGTTCGTCCAGGTCGAGCACGGTCTCGTTGTCCTGCCAGTTCGCGGTGATGAAGCTCTGCCGTCCGCTGAGTCGTTTGTAGGTCTTGTACCTGACCGAGTTCTTCTTGTAGAAGTCTTGGTGGTAGTCCTCCGCTTCGTAGAAGGATTCGAACGGTCGTATCTCCGTTGCTATGGACTCGTCGAACTTCTCCGCTACTTCGTTCTTCGAGCGCTCGGCAAGTTCTCGTTGTTCCTCGTCGTGGTAGAATATCGCTGTCGTATACTGCTCCCCCCTGTCGGCGAACTGCCCGCCCGCGTCGGTCGGGTCGATCTGTTTCCAGTACACGTTGAGGAGTTCTGCGTACGTTACTTTGGATGGATCGTAGTGCACCTGCACGCTCTCCAGATGTTCAGTTTCACCTGAGGAGACTTCTTCGTACGATGGGTTTTCCACGTCGCCTCCTGAGTAGCCGGATACCACTTCCGTCACGCCGTCCAGTTTCTCGAACGGTCCTTCCATGCACCAGAAGCACCCGCCGGCGAACGTTGCGACCTCGGTTGGTTGCGTGGTGTCCTCATCGGTGCCGTCGCCGGTGTGATCGACGTTGACGGTGCATGCTGTGAGTATCACTATCGCGAGTATCGTAACGTAAAATTTCATCATTGCATGTATACGAAATGTCATATTTAAGTTGTGGCCCGCCGGGGCTGGGATTTGAACCCAGAATGGCGTGTGCCGCTGGCTTTCAAGGCCAGTGCCCTACCGGATTAGGCGACCCCGGCCTGCAGTACCAGGAACTTTGTACGCTTTAATGTGTTAGGTCTTGTAGCGGAAGAGGTTGAGGAACGCCTTCATCTCTTCGCGGAGGTCGTCGCAGTCTTGTGCGCATTCGTTCTCGAACTCTTCGGTCTGTGTCTTGCGGATGAACTTGTCGATCACCGTTCGGATGAACTGGTACAGCGGGGTGCCCTCCCACTTGTTTTCGTAGTCCGTGATGAGCCGTCCCTGGACGTTCACATGGATTGAACCGCGTTGTAGTTCTTCCGTGATCCCGTCGTGCTCCACTTCCACATCCGTTATTTCATCCATCGTTATCTCGATGTTGAGTTCGGATTTGCAGTAGTCACTCAGTTTCTTCCACGGTTCCAGCTCGATGAAGAGCTTCCGTCCGTCTTCCGTCACTTCTTCGTTGCTCTTCTTCTCGTACCGGTCGTAGCCGTGTTCGCGGATCCACTGGTCGATCTCCGCGTAGAGCTCCTTCGTGTCGAACAGTCCCTTGTAGTCGAGGGTCTGTTCTTCCACGACGATCTTTTTCTCTGCCATCACGCACCCTTGTAGTAGTTCTCGTCCGCGTACATGTTCAGCATCTTCTTCACCTTCTGTTGCAATTCGTGCATACGGTAATGCATCTCATCGAGATGATTTAAATCTATCTCTCGATTGATTATGTGCTCGGTGTAGATCTGCTCCAGCCATTTCGTGAACCTGTTCTTCTCGAACCGTCCCTGATAATCCACGGTGACGGACGGTACAATATCGATCTTGATTCGACCGCGCATCAGCGTCTTCCCGTCCACCTCGACCTCTTCACCGTCGCGGACGTGCATGAATATCTTGATATCGTACTTGTAGTAATCGTCGACCTTGCGGTGGGAGAAGATGCGGACCTCACGCTCCCACCCCCACGGGCTCTCGGGCTTTTCCTTGTGCTTGGGCTCGTTCGTTCTATATTTTCTATCGTGGAGCCATTCGTAGAAGTACTGGTAGATGCGGTCGAAGTCGAAGATCCCTTGGTATTTCACGGTGAGCTTCTTCAGCCCGTATTCACGCATGCGTTACTGTCCACTGCTGTGTTTATAAAAAGGTTACTCCAGTCTGAACACGTCCAGGTTCTGCGGTACGTCCGTGTTGACGTGGTACGCTTTGTGGACGCTGCTGGCCAGATCGAGGCAACGACTTTCCTCGCCGTGGACCATGAAGACCCGGTCCGGTCGTGGGTTGCAGTTCCGGACGTAGTTCATCAGCTCCCGCCGGTCGCTGTGACCGGTGATCTCCATGCGGTGGATATCCATCTTCAAGTGGTACGTCTCCATCTGCTGGCCGTTGCGGAAGTTGATCTCCTTCAGTCCCTGTAGGATGCGACGTCCGAGCGATCCCTCGGCTTGGTAACAGCTGAATACCAGCTTGTTCTTCGGGTTCTCCGCCATCATCTTCAGGTATGACACGCTGGGACCGCCGACCATCATGCCGCTCGTGGCCATGACCACGCACGGACCCGCTTCTTCCATCTTCTGCTCTCGCTCCTTCTGTCCCTTGATCCGGGTGATGTTGTCCATGAGGAACGGGTTGTTGTCGTGGAAGATCTGGTTCTTCACTTCGTCGTTGAAATATTCGGGATACGCGGTGTGGATGGCGGTCATGTCCCAGACCATGCCGTCGATAAATATTGGCATGTCCTCGGGGAGCTTGCCGTCCTCGATGAGCTGGTGGAGTATGACGATGATCTCCTGCGCTCTGCCGCTTCCCAGCACGGGGAGCAGTACCTTGCCTCCTCGGTCTATCGTTTCCTGCACGGCCTCCGTGA
>CAYWOP010000006.1:0-1525 GCA_964459935.1 uncultured Methanosarcinales archaeon
AGAGTGTTAGTTTATAGGCGATAGTCGCGGAGGTGTCCAGTGTCAGCACAATTACTTTCTATATTGAAAGAAAAAAGCGTATGAAATCGATTGGCATGCTATGTTGCAGGAAGCAAACGAGATCCGCGTTTGATGTGGAGTGGTACCAATCTTTTAGGAACCGTCTCCATCATTTTGTCCCGTGTATATTTTGATGTATCGTCGAGTTCAGCGATGCAGTATAGCAGGAAATGGAGTCTGTATCCGCATGATGAGGGACACGTCTCACAAATACTGGCGTGAAGTTGCGTAACGAATTTAAACTTCGAATCGCTGCTCCGCATATGGAGTTACCACCCCTTGAAAGCGTAGCAGCTGAGCGACGAGGAAGAGTATGGAACGACTTCGTGGCCGACTGGACTGGCAGGTATGGGATTGATCTTGCTACAGAACATGTCAACACCGGAAAGTCAGCTGACACGACTGAACGGGAAGAGATTTGGTGCGCGTATGCTCGAGACGCCGTAGAAGGTGAAGAATCGCGAGCTCGTCGGATACTGTATTTCGGAAATAAGGAACTCGCCCACTTCATGGCGCGAAAACACGTCCATTCGCAGGTGAGCGATAGGAACCCGCTTGGACTTGATGACTTCACTCAGCATGCCCTCATAGCTCTCTGGGAATCCACGGAGAAGTGGTCCCGAGATATACAGAGTTCGTTTAGCGTGTATGCTTCACATCAGATGCGGTTGCAGGAGTTTTCGGAGGCACAGGCAAAGGGAAAACGGACGATATTTCCACCTGGGGTGGAGAACCGGTATGATGGGATGCTCAGGGAAAAAAGGGAGTACGTTCGGATGTACAGGGAAGAACACGGGAAAATGCCGGAACCGGAGGATATCCAAGATGAACTGGGTATCGGAGATAGCATGTATGAGAAGCTGAAGTTCTACGAGGAAGAACATATAGAAAGTACACAAGCTCCCCGAGGAGAAGATCGCGCGCTGATTGATATCATCGGAGAGGACGATCAGCCGCTACGAGAGGAGGAACGAAGGGAGACGGTCAACGGATTGCGCGAACTTGTGTATGAGCTCGCTTCGGGTAAGAATGCTGCGCGTGACGCAGCGATAACTACACATTATCTATTCGGCAGTCCTGGCCGGCGCGGTCCGGTTACGACGCGGTTCAGTGATGAACCGACCAAACGAACAAAGGGAAGATGGGTGCCAACGCTCGAAACCGTGGGGGATGAGTATGGCTTGGTTCGAGAACGTGTACGGCAGATTGTTAGTGAGCTCGGAGACAGGCTAAAAGAGTACTTGTCACACAAGGAGAATGATCTGGAGTTTCCACATTGAGCTGGATCAAGATTGGCTCGGCGAGCTCTTCGGCGCTTCTGCCTGGCGTGATTGGTACACAACCGTATATCGAAATTGCTGAACCGTATCAGAAAACAAGTTCCTCACGTCGTTGAACTCCTAAAGAAAATATACGCATGACTCTAATGAAGAAACTTTTGAGCGGTTCGTTCTATCAGATGCTC
>CAYWOP010000006.1:1625-8542 GCA_964459935.1 uncultured Methanosarcinales archaeon
GGAACACGTCGTAGTCCAAGACTGCATATCCGAGTTCTTCACCCAACCGTTGCGCGACGCTGCTCTTGCCGACACCTGGTGGTCCATGGAGAGACACAAACTCAGTCATGGGAAGTAGTTAGCGGAGTGAACTTATGAATCTTTCTCCACAAGCTTCGCGTCTTCGATGTACAGAGTCGCTTCGTGGTCGCTTTGCTGTGCGATCCTGTTTTTCGTAATCTCGATCGTCTTTTCGAAATGCGGCGCGTCCGTGACGAACGTCTCGTACTCTCCGCCCTCACCGGCGAGGTGGATATCGTACTCTTCCCGTAGCTCTTTGAGATCCTCCAACGCTTCGTCATTAACGACGCGACCGAGCCAGTCTTTATCGAGGCCCGCTGCCGCGATCTTTACGATGATGAACCGCAGACCGGTGTCCAAGGCTAGCTGCACTTCGTCCTCCTGGTCCATATGCCACAGCGGTGCGTGGCTGTCCAGGTCGAGATCGTCGCAGATCTGATCCACACGCTCCTTCTGGTACTCGCTATGGATCGCTCCCGTGACCACGCCGTCGATACCGTACTGTGCCTGTGCGGCCAGCATGGCGTCGCGCAGGTCACCGAGCTCGTCCTCTTTCTCTCCTTCCGACTCTACAGTTATGAGCGGTCTGTCCGCGGCTTGGGCGTGGAGCTCGGCGAGCGACGTGTTCGGACCGTGGTACATGAAGCTGTCCTCGTTCTCACTGTGTATCGTCACGAAGCACGGAACGTCGTGGCCCTGTTCGAGGACTTGCTGCGTCGCGAGCGTGCTGTCCTTGCCCGTGCTGATCAGCGCTGCTATCTTGGCCATGAGATTACCGGTGCGCTATGTGCTTAAATAGTTCGGGATTCGATAGTTCGTAGTAATGAGGAATATCGGGGTATTTGCCGTGTATCGTCGAGCAGTCCTCGCAGAGCTCGTTCAGGATCAGTGTCGTACCGTTCCTTTCCGCTGTTCCTGATAGCTTCGAAGAATTCGTTTTCGTGGCGATAGGTAAGCGTTGGTCTGATACCGAAGACCTCTTCGTCGTCGCCGTCAGGGTGGATGAGTACGGTCGTAGTCCCGATCCTCTTTGCTTGCCGTAGTTCTTCTGTGACGCCGGTCGAGTGCACGTCTCGTGGGAAGTAGCCGACCATGAAGTCGGCATTTTTGACGAACCAGTGTCGGTCCCGATATGTCGTGTTCAGCCTGGCTGCTTCTTTACCGGATCGTTCATCTTCCATCACGATCGGAACGATTGGGATTGTGTATTCCTGCATGGATTCCTTGAATGCATCGATACGTTCTCTGGCTTTCTGTTTTTCCGAGTCACTGAGGTTGGCCTTGGTCGACCCGTCCTTGAGATGGCTTATTGGAAACCCAACGTAGGTGACAGTGGGGGTTTCGTCGAGCAACATTTTTGTGAGGGAAGGACTCGAATTATTTTTGGGCATAACGAGCTTTCGTACGGTTTCTCCTCTACTGTTCTTGTGAGGTGTGATGTTCGCAGTCGAGTTCACTTCGTACGCTATCCACCGCAGCACCTCGTCGGGGTCGGTGGGATACGGGGTTCCGGTTTGTTTCTCGGCAATCCGTTGAGAGTCATCGATAAGTGTCACGACGTAATCCAACGGAGCAGCATTGTCTATCTTATCTACTTGTTCACGGCTGAATATGGTGTCCGGTATTATACCGTTTTGGAACATGGACATCGGTGTTTCTACAATCTGGTTGTCTGCGTTACTCTCATTCAAGAGACGTGCGGCTTCAGAGGTGGCATACGAGCGGAGGACTTGCTGGTATGAGTAATCAATAATAGGTAATGTCTTGTCGTTCGTCCGCCAGTTTCGCTGTGCTTCGTCCAGTACAAGTTCGCTTAAGTCCGTAGTCTGTACCGATTTACCAAGTTGTTTCACCATAGAAGCAGACGTCTCGATCAGGTCTGATTTTCCCGAGCCGGGAACTCCAGTCAAAAGTATATTACTCATTAACCAGTTACCATCTTCCAGTCCTTAAAAATGTTGTGGGTTTGTAAGACCAAACGCATTATTCACTGACAAGAAGACTTATATACCGGCCCGGTATTTCCACCAGATTGGTTCGTTCTGATGACCAAACAACCGTTTTGTCCGCACTGCATGGACGGCATGATATTCCGAGCGCAGGATGGAACGCTGTTCTGCAACGAGTGCTTCCAGGAGGTCAGCATCCCGTACTTCTGAGGTTATGTCTGCTCCTCGAGCATCCGAATTAGTTCTGTATCATATCCATCGAAAGCGAGGAACTCGCGGAGAACTACAGGAACGAGTTCCGGTTCTTGTGGGAACGAGCGAGTGATTAGATCTTGTCTACGGTTCTAAAGTGGAGCTTCGCCACGTTGCCGAGTTCGGCCATGCCGTGCTTCTCCACGAACTCCTCTCCCGCCTTCACCGTATCCTTCCCAGCACCCTTCGGCAGGTCCACTGCATACTTTGTGGAAAGACTGACGAGCTTCTGCAAGAACGCGTTCCGCGCCACCACGCTCGCCGCGGCGACCGCGATGTGCTGCTCCGCCTTCGTCTCCTGCACCAGCTCGATATCCTTCCCCTTCTCCATCAACCGGTCCCGGATATAGGACTCATCACCGAACTTATCGGACACAGCGGCCTCCGGCTCGACACCGTCCTCCAGTAAGTCCTCGATAGCCCGAGCGTGCGCCCAGCCCATCAAGGAGTTCAGATTACCGAAGTCCTCGTACAGTTCATTGTACGTTTCCGGCGGTAACTCCACCGTCGCCACCTCGCATATCTGCTTGATCTTCTTACTCTGGTCGAACACGTTACTGTCAGAGACACGCTTGCTGTCCGCCACGCCCGCGTGGTCCAGTGCATCTACCGCCTCCTGCGAGGGGATGTACGCCGCGGCGATGACCAGCGGGCCGAAAAAATCACCTTTGCCCGACTCGTCCGTCCCGAGCACATTGAACGATGCAAGCGCAGAGAGTTCTTCATTACCCGTTTGCATCTCCACGTACCCGTCCAGCGCGTTCGCCACGGTCGCGTCGCCGGCCTTGAGCTGTGAAAAATCGATCGTGGTCGATCCATCGCCCTTCTCGTAGAAACGGATATGACCGAGTGACGTGTCATCCAGGAACACGCGGAACTGGCAGTGATCCTCCCACTCGCGTACCTCCCGGACCTGCAACCCCGCGTCTTCCAGTAAGGATTTCACCCGGTCCGCGCATCGTTCGAACGGGACGTCCTTCACAACACCCATGTAACAAGCAGAGCAACACGCGTATTAAAATTGCATGGTAGCGAATCGTGCTAGCTGTACTTCCGTATCTCCTCTAACAGATCCGGCAACGCCACCGCTCCCTGCACGTCACCGTTCTTCACCACGGGCAGTAACTGCACGTTCTCACGCTGCATCCGCATGAAGGTCTCGAACGCTTCATGGTGCTCCCTGGCCGGCTCCACGAAGACGGTGACGTCGGAAACTTGCCGCACCGGCCATTCCTGCTTTGGCAGTTCCTTGATACGGTCGAAGTCGACCACTCCTACCCTGTCTCCTGCACGCACCACATACAGCTCGCCCTGTTCGAAGTCATGCACGAAGCTCCGGATATTTTCCTGGGCATCTACCACCGTCGCGTCACGCGCCAATCCCTGCACTCGACTGCCGGAGAGGGCTTGCTTGATACGGACGTGGTCATAACTCGCCTCAGCAAGCACGTAGAGGAAGCCCGCGAGGAGTACGAACCACAGCCCGCCTCCACCGGTGAAGAGCGAGTAAACCCCGTAGAACCCAAGAGCGGTGGCGAACAGCTTCCCCGCGTTCGCCGCGTACCACGTCGCTTCTTCAAAAGAGGAATACCGCCACAACGCGCTGCGCAGTACCCGCCCGCCGTCCAAGGGCAGGCCGGGGATCATGTTGAACGCCGCGAGTATCCAGTTGATACGGGCCAGGTAGCCGAGGACGGCCTCCACCGGTGCGATGAATGGGATACGGTTGCAGAGGAAGAACAGGGCGCCGAGTGCCACGCTTACCACGGGTCCTGCTATCGCGATCTCGAACTCCTTGCGCGGCGTCAGTCCTTGTTCCCGAGCGTTCGCCACGCCGCCGAAGAAGAACAATGTTATTCCATCGACCTCCATACCGTGGTACTCCGCGACGAGGCTATGGCTGAGCTCGTGCGCGAGGACACACGCGAACAAGAGTAAGCCTGCGGTGATACCGATGATCCAGTACGTCGTCGTTGTCAGATCCGGATAGGAAGAAGGGAAGTACGATGACGCAAGACTCCACGCCACGAGGGCAAGCACGAGGAACCAGCTGTAGTGGAGTCCCACGCGGATACCGAAGATCTTGCCGAGTCGCATCAGTCGAACTCGATCGTGTCCTCGTCGATCCACGTGATGAGACCGTCGTTCTCCAGCTCGCTCAACGCCTCGCGGACATCCATCTCGTCCAGGCTGTTCTGGCTCGCCCGGCTGATGACCGTATCCACCGGGATGGCCCCGCCGAATTCGTCGTGGAGTTCGCGCACGATCCTGCTGACCTGCATCGTCGTATCCACGCTATCCCTCCTGCTCCTCAGATACAGGACCGTGTATTTAAAGCTTTGTAGGGGTCAGCGTCCGGGTTCCTCCCCCAAGTTATTTAAAATGACCAGTGCTCTTTCTATAGTAGCGAGGTGGGGCAGTCAGGAGTGCCCGTCGGGCTCATAACCCGGAGGTCGCTGGTTCAAATCCAGCCCTCGCTAGCCCGACCGAAACCTCTTCACAATCCTCACCCTATCATATAAAAACCACTCCTTCCTCCAGACGCGTGGGTGGTGGAGATGAGCTACGACTTATCCTTGAAGAACGGCGTGAAGATACCGCAGATCGGCCTGGGCACGTATCAGATGCAGGGAGATACCTGTACAGAAGCGGTCAGGTACGCGTTGGACCACGGGTACAGGCACGTGGACACCGCGGAGTTCTATGACAACGAAGCAGCCATCGGCGACGCTATCGAGGACCGTGACAGTATCTTCTTAACGAGCAAGGTTTGGCGGACCAACCTCCACCACGACGACGTCATTGATGCATGTAACGCCTCACTGAACCGCCTGGATACAGAACATCTTGATCTCTACCTGATCCACTGGCCCAATGAATCGATACCGATGGAGGAAACGTTCGACGCGCTCGAAGAACTCTACGAACAGGGGAAGATACGCGCCGTGGGCGTGAGCAACTTCACCATCACCCACTTGAAAGAAGCGATGGGGTCCAGCGACGTACCGATCACCATGAACCAGGTGGAGTTCCACCCGTTCCTCTACCAGGAAGAGCTCCTGGAGTTCTGCCACGACCACGATATCCAACTCACCGCATACGCACCGATTGCCCGGAACAAGGTCGCGGAGAACGAGCAGATTCAAGAGATAGCCGAGCGTCACGGGAAGACTCCCGCGCAGGTCAGCCTCCGCTGGCTCCTCCAACACGGGACAATCGCCATCCCGAAAGCAAGTACAGAAGCGCATATCGAGCAGAACATGCACGTGTTCGACTTCGAACTCAGCGATGAAGAGATGCGAACACTGAACGCGCTCCCGCAGGAACGGTTGATCGAGCCAGGGTTTGCAGAGTTCTGATATCTTACTACACATTTTTATAAAGGAGCTCTTGCTACTCCTCAGTGATGGACGATATAACAGAGGAATGGTTAGAACGCCACGAGATAGAACCGTTCACACTTGTGCCTGGTATACTCCGGAAGATTATACCGACCGTGTATCGGTGCAAAGATGTCGCTGAGATACGGCAGGAGTACGATACGCTGACGGTATCTCCACTCACCGAGACGACAGATTATATCAGCGAACTACTTGAATACTGCATTCGATCATCGACCGGGCAGCAAGAATCCCTGATGAGAATCCGTAGCGACAACTACGACGCGATGTACGCCATGACCCGCGTCACCATAAACTCGGTGCGAATCCGAACCCCGCGGAAACTTTCAACATCACGTACTGACGCGTGGACGTACGAGATCGAAGATGAAACCGAGTCGATAGACGCGATATCCCAAGTAGACGGCGAATCACTGGAACAACAGATGCGCGACGTAGTCGCCTCCAGCCCATCACAGCAGTTCGACATCTGGGCAAAACCCCTTCCGGACTGGTACACCATCGACGACGGCATACGCCAACGCGGAAAAACGCTCTGGGTATACGACGTGGAGCAGCCCGGCGGCAGCGACCCCTCCACCGTTCCACCGGTTCCCACACGTGAAGATGACCTCGTCGCTCAACCTGCGTAGGAACAATATCCTCTGGTAACTCTCTCAACATCAGCCCATCCCCCGAGCGACACGGCAAGTAGACAGGAACACCGATATTATCTTAAGTGACCAGGTACTATACAGCACATGCTCATAGCAGGCGTAGAAGAAGCCGGACGCGGACCCGTAGTCGGGAACATGGTCGTGGCACTCGTCGCGGTCGAACCAGAGGTAGTCGACGACCTGGAAGATAACGGCGTCACGGACAGCAAAGACCTGACACGAAAACGGCGTGGCGAACTCTACTCATACATACAAGAGACTGGTACGGTGCACACCGCACACGTCACCCCGAGCAGCATCGACGAGGCGATACGCGATCCCGCATCGAACCTGAACAAGGTCACAGCGGAAGCCATGGCAGATATCATCAACGAGAGCCACGCCAACGCGGTCATCGTCGACTGTCCCAGCACCGACATCCCGGCATTCAAGTCATACCTCGACGACCTCGTCCACGACGTGACCTTGGAAGTGAAACACAAGGCCGACCGTGACGAAACTATCGTCGGAGCCGCCTCCATCATCGCAAAAGTGGAACGCGACAAGCACGTGAGAGAACTCGAGAAGGACCATGACGTGACCATCGGCTCCGGGTATCC
>CAYWOP010000006.1:8552-16985 GCA_964459935.1 uncultured Methanosarcinales archaeon
GCAACACAATCATTCCTCGACGACCACTGGGACGAGCTCGACGTGTTCCGCGAAAGCTGGACCACGTGGAAACAGGTCAAGGCCCGTCACGAGCAAGGTTCGCTCGAACAGTACAATTAAATACCGCCCGTTCCCGTGACACCGTGATGGACGCGTATACAGCTATCAAAGACCCGTTCACCAGGCCCATCGATCTCTGCATCGGGACTTCCATCGTTCTCCTCGCTCTCCTGGGAGCATACCATGTACTCCCGAACTACGGCCTGGCCAGTTTCGTCTTACTCCTGGCGGACACATCCATCCTCGGCTACAGCGTGGAGCATGCCGCCGGCCACCCTGAGTGGTCCGTGGACACGTTGCAGACCGGAGCTCTCGCGACCGGCGTCGTTGTCATCCATTTCATCCCGCTCCTACTCGTACAACAATTGCTCACCTCCTATCCCGCGGGAGCCGCGATGTCCTGGATTCTCGGCGCACTCCTCCTCGCACTCATCCTCCTCGTCCAATATGTTCTTCCACACAACATCCGCACTGTCCGCGACGGATACATCGATATACTGCCCGCGTTCACGCTTTACTACCTGCAAGCGGTGCTCTACGCCTTCGGCTACACGATTTTTACGGGACTTGCCCTCTACCTCACCATACTCCTCACCTATCAGCTCATACTGCCCTGGCTGTTCCTCGCAGCACTCCTCGGCTACGCGATACCTGTTACCACGCTTCTCCTGGTGGAGCAAGCCCACGAACAACTTTTATAAACACCCGTATACTTCCCGACGCAGATGCGCAGAACAGCGATTACACTAGCGATTCTGGTACTCGTCATCGCCCCACTGCTCGCCACTCCGGTCGCAGCGAACGGAGGGCACAACAGTTCCAACCACACCGCGGAGAGCGGAGCACACAGTGAAGAAGGGGGAGCCGGGCACGGTGAAAGAGATGGCGTTCACTAAAAACTACCGGATAGCATTACTGTTCTCCTGGGGCTACACCGCCGCTGTGGGATCGCGAGCTGGATGCTCGTACTCTTCACGTTCTTTACCATCCTGGACCCGTTCATCGTCTGGAGAGCCTCGGTCTACGTCATGGGCGTAACAGTATCCACTATGTTCGGCGAGGTCTACGACGAGCTCGACCGATAACTTTTAATACAAGCCTTGTCCCAGACCGGGAAGAGGTGGGACGCATCCTGTGAGTCAGGTCACCAAGATCAACCGCATGGTTCTCCGCGGGTTCAAGAGTTTCAACAAGCGCACGGAGATCGATTTCACGGACGGGTTCAACTGCGTGCTCGGACCGAACGGGAGCGGGAAGAGCAACATCTTCGACGCACTCATCTTCGTCTTGGGGAAGGCGGGTTCGAAATCGATGCGAGCGGAGAAAACCGCGAATCTCATCTACAACGGCGGGAAGAACAAACAGCCCGCGAGCAGCGCGTCCGTCGAGCTCTACTTCGACAATTCAGAGGATATTTTCGGCACGGGCAACGACGAGCTCATGATCAAACGCGAGCTCGGCCAAGACGGTTCTTCCGATTACATCATCGACGGCGAGACACGCACAAGGCGAGAAATACAAGAACTGCTCGATAAGGCGAAGATCAACCCGGACAGTCACAACATAATCTTACAAGGAGATATCGTCCGCCTCATCGAGATGAGCACGAACGAGCGACGGGAGCTCGTGGAAGAGGTCTCGGGTATCGATATGTACGAGGAGAAGAAGGAGAAGGCGATGCGTGAGCTCAACCGCGTGGAGGAGAAACTGGAAGAAGCGCGGATCATCTTGGAAGAACGCGAGACCTACCTGGAAGAGCTCAAGGAGGAACGCGACCAGGCGAAGAAGTACAAGGAACTCGAGGAGAAGATCAAGCGCAACAAAGCGACGCTACTCCACCAGCAGATCCAAGAGAACGAGGAAGAGTTGGAAGAGTACGAAGAGGAGCTGGCGGAGAAGGAGGACGAGCTCGAGGAACTCCGTGACGACGTTGAAGAGTTGCAGGACGAGATAGCGGAGAAGGAAAAGGAAGCGGAGGAAGTCAACCAGGAGATCGAAGAGAAGGGGGAGACGGAACAGGTCGAGCTCCACCAGGACGTGGAAGAACTCCGGGTCGATTTGGAGTTAGCGAAGCAACGCCGCCGCACCGTCGAGCAAGAGCTGAACAAGCTCGATGAGCGCGAAGCAGGCCTGCAGGACGATCTGGCGGAAGTTACAGAGGAGATCGACGAGATGCAGGAAGAGATCGCAGCGGCGGAGGAAGCCATCAAAGAAAAACAGGAACGCATCGACGAACTCGAGGACGATATCCAAGAAAAACGGGAACAGAGCAGTTTGGAAGACGCAGAAGAGGTGGACCAGCGCATCGAGGAGATCGAGGAAGAAGCGGACGCGGTCCAGGAGGAAGTGCAAGAGCTCAGGGAGGAACAGCAGGACCTGCTCCGCGAGAAAGACCGGTTGGAAGTCCAGTTGGACAACATCGACGAACAGATACGCAAGCAGGAAGAACTGGAAGAAGAGCATAAAGAGGACCTGGAACAGCTCCAGGAGGACAAGGAACGACTCAAAGAAGTGAAGCACGATCTGAACGAGAAAGAGCACCGACGGACGGAAGTCGCGGGGGAGCTGGACACGGTCACGGGCAAGCTCTCGAACAAGCGTGAAGAACTGAGCAAACTCGAAGCGAAGAGCGCTTCGATCAAACAGAGCATCGCCGGCGGGAAAGCGATCAAAGCCATACTCGACCAGGACTGGGACGGCGTCCACGGCACCGTCTCAGAACTGGGGAAAGTGGACGAGGAGTTCAGCCTCGCACTCGAGATCGCCGCCGGCGGCAGGTTGAAGAATATCGTGGTGGATACCGAGGAAGTGGCGCAGCGGTGCATCAACTACCTCAAGGACAAACAGCTCGGCTACGCCACTTTCCTCCCGCTCAACCAGATCAAACCAGGTTTCATCAAGGCGGAGGTGCGTAACCTCAGCGGCTCGGGCATCCACGGCCTGGCGATAGATCTTGTGGAGTTCGACAGCGAGTACGAGAAGATCTTCAAATACGTGCTCGGAGAGACCGTTATCGTGGATGATATCGAGACCGCGAAGGAGATCGGCATCGGCACCACCCGCATGGTCACAGTCGAGGGCGATGTGGTGAACAAACGCGGGTCCATGCAGGGCGGGCATCGGTCCAAGAACAGGACCGGGCTTGGCTTCAAGGACAAAGAAGTGTCGGAAAACATCGAGGAGTTGCAAGATGAGATCGCAGATCTCGAAGACGTGAAGGAGAACCTGGCTGAGGAAAAGGAAGAACTCGACGAGGCCGTGGCGGAGCTCCAGGAGGAGAAGTCCGAGCTCGAAGGGGAGATCGTCAAGCTCGAGAAGAAACTGAAAGTGGACAGCGAGGACGTGGACGCGAGCATCGAGAAGAAGGAAGAGCTGGAGGAAGAGCTGGACGAGGTGGAGGAAGAGATCGAAGAAGTACGCAGTAAGATCGAGGAGAAGACCGACGAGCTCACAGAGCTCAAGATGGAACGGCAAGAACTCCGGGAAGAACTGAGCGAACTCCGCAACCCCGCCGTGCTGGCGGAGCTCAACAGTGCGGAGGAGGAGCGGAACGAGCTCCAGGATGAAATTTCTGAACTGAAAGGAGAGAAGACCGGGTTTGAATCCGAACTTGAGAACGTCCTTGAGGATGAGAAGGAGAACATCGAGGAGATCCTGGAACAGATCGAGGAGGAACGCAGTGAATTCGTAGAAGAACAGGAAGAGCTCGACGACGAGATCGACTCGTTAGAAGAAGATCTCGAGACGTTGCAGGAGAAGCAGGAGGAGTTCCAGAGCAAGTTCAAAGAACTCTTCGACCGCAGGCAAGAGTTGAGTGACGAGATCGACGCGTTGGAGGACGAAGTGGTGGAGAAGAACCAGGAGATACGCGACCTGGAGAAGGAGAAGAACAACGTCTCCGTGGAGAAAGCGGAGGTCAACGCCACGCTCTCCGGCCTGCGCGAGGAGTTCGAACAGTACGAAGGTGTCGAGCTCTACGAGGACAAAGATCAGGAACAGATCGAAGAGGAAGTGGACGAGTTCGAACAGATGACGAGCGAGATGGGCAACGTCAACATGAAAGCCTTGGATATGTACGAACAGGTCCAGCATGAATACGAACAGTTACTGGAGAAGAAAGAGACGCTGCAGGAAGAGCGGGAAGAAGTCTTGGTGATGATCAACAAGATCGACGCGCGGAAGAAGGAACTGTTCATGAAGACGTTCGACGCGTTACAGGAGAACTTCAAACGCATCTTCGGCAACCTGAGCAGCAAGGGCGAGGCGATGCTTGAGCTGGAGAACGAGGACGACCCGTTCGACGGCGGGGTGGAGATCAAGGTGAAACTCGGGAGCAAGAAGTTCCTGGATATCAACAGCCTCAGCGGCGGGGAGAAGACCTTAACGGCTTTATCGTTCATCTTCGCCGTGCAAGAGTACGAACCCGCTCCGTTCTACGTCCTGGACGAAGTGGACGCGGCGCTGGACAAGCGGAACTCGGAGAAACTGGCGAACCTCATCAAGTCATACAGCGAACACGCGCAGTACATCATCATCAGTCACAACGATACCGTTATTTCAGAAGCGGACAACCTCTACGGCGTGTCGATGAACGAGCACAACGAGAGCAAGGTAACGACGCTGGAAGTGTGAGCGATCTCCTCCGCATGTACCAATCTTGAACTGATCCTTTCTAAAGACAAACCTCAACGCGGTACGGTACACGTCTGAAGAATGCGTCGGCCGGGATTTGAACCCGGATAGGCGGCTTTCTTGCTGGCTAAGTGGCCATTGGAAGGCCGCAGTCTTAGCCGTTAGACCACCGACGCGTATCCTGGACGGAGTACGATTCGCTATTTAAAGCTAACGAAATGTTAATAAACCGCATCGTTCCATGGTGTGGTATGGTCAAGCGGGTTGCTGATTACGAGTCGGTCGTCGGTTCTGAAGTCATCGAGAAGATGCGTGAAAAGGCGCAGCCGCTACGTGGCAAGCACATCACGAACATGAACAGCGTGCACAGCGGCGGCGGCGTCGCAGAGATACTCAACAGTCTCGTGGTCCTCCTCAATGATCTTGGTGTCAAAGTGGGGTGGCGCATCCTCAAAGGGACGCATTCATTCTATGATGTGACGAAGACGTTCCACAACGGGTTGCAGGGCGAGGAAGTCACGATAACGGATGACATGAAAGATATCTATCATGAAGAGACCCAGCGCAACGCGGAGATGACGCACTTCACCCACACCGATTTTGTCCTGATCCACGACCCGCAACCGCTCGCGCTCATCGACTCCATGTCCAAGCAACAACCCTGGGTGTGGCGGTGCCACATCGACCTGTCCCGCCCGTCACAGAACGTGTGGGACTTCCTCGAGCCCTACGTGAAGAAGTACGACGGCATGGTCGTGTCGATGGAACAGTACAAGCGCGGACTGGACATGAACGAGCACATCATCTCCCCGAGCATCGATCCGCTTTCAAAAAAGAACAAGGAGCTTACCGTGAACGAAGCGAGGGAGATCATCGAGGAGAACGGATTGAACCCGGACAAGCCCATGATCACGCAGATCGGCCGGTTCGACAAGTGGAAAGACCCCGTCGGTTGTGTGAGTATCTTCGAAAAAGTGCGCAAGGAGGAGGACTGTCAACTCATCCTGATGGGCGACACCGCTGCGGACGACCCGGAGAGTCAACGCATCTACGTTGATGTGGTGAACCGTTCGGAGGGCCGCGAGGATATCACGATAATCTCAAAACGCGACGATTTGTTGGTAAACGCGTTGCAGAAGATGAGCCACGTCGTCCTGCAGAACAGCAAGCGCGAGGGCTTCGGCTTAACAGTTGCTGAGGCGTTGTGGAAACGAACCCCGGTGGTGACAAGACCGTGCGGTGGTATACCACTGCAGGTCCAAGACGGGGAGAACGGTTTCCTCGTGCGGAACGAGGACGAAGCAGCTGAGCGCGTGGTCGAGCTGTTACGTGATGAGGAGTTGCGGGATGAGATGGGGTGGAACGGTCGCGAGCATGTGAAGAAGAATTTCCTGATCACGAGGCACGTGATCGACTACCTCGATCTTTTTAACACGTACATCGCTTAACGGGAGTACAGCCCGTCGATGTTCTTCGCTAATTCGATATCTCGATTCGTGATCTTATCCTCCTCGTGCGTGATGAGCTCGATCCGTACGGTATCGTAACTGATGTGGATGTCCGGGTGGTGGTTGTGCTGCTCTGCGAGGTGCGCGACATTATCGACGAAGTCGATCGCTTCCGTGAAGTCCTCGAAGTCGAACTCTTTCTGCAAAGTATCTCCGAACGTCCATCCCTGCTCTTGTAACCGTCTCATACGCCGAACATCGCCCGTACTTCTTCACTCGGTTCCCACTTCGGTGTGAAGGTGACCTCGATATCCACTTCCTCGATATCCTCCAAATCCGTGACGTGCTCCTTGATATCCTCCTGCAACTGCGGACCGTACGGGCACATCGGCGTGGTATACGTCATCAAGATCTCCACCGTATCCTTCTGCACTTCGATATCATAGATAAGTTCCAGCGTCCACACGTCCACCATAAGCTCTGGATCGAGCACCTGCTTCAACTGCTCGATCACGTCGTCTTTGGAAGCCATCACTGCATCGCCCGTTCGTAATCACTGTAGTACCGCTGTACCTGGCGGAGGTTGAACGAGTCGAGGATCTGCTCCTTCGGCTCCTTGTTCAGCAAGAACTGGAACGTCTCATGCACGAGTTCCTGCGGAGAGATCGAACCGTTGGTCAGTTGCTGGTAGTAGTTCTCGCTGAGTTTCACCGTATGCTCTGATTCGGACTCCTGGTCCACGATCGTCACGTCGAACTGCCACCCGCCCGGTTTGGTCTCCTGTTCAACTTCGACTTCCATATCCAGGATATTGGAATTATCTTTTTTATGTTTGGCGATGCGCTTCGAACAGGTTTTGGACTACCTGTCGTAAACACCGGTATGAGGTCGGTCCGAGCTCATCGATGCCATTGACGTGATTACGTGTGGCACGACGATTTGCATGCCAGTATGCAACCACGATCTCTCCCGCGTTATTCGGATCGTTGCAGAAGCGTTCTAAATACTGTGAAGCGTGCCGTATCGTCGGTCTGTGGTACGTGTCCCCTGACGGAGTTGGAGTGTTTCTGATATGCTCCTCGGACACGGTCACATCGACCAACGCGCACAACGTGTGTTCCTCACCCTCCATCCAGTTGGGTTTTGGTGACACGTTTCCGCGCCGGACTTCTCGGGCAAAATCTTCGATATCGATGACATATCCCTCGTCGTGCAACGAGTTCATGAACACGTCGACAGTCTCTTTCGCATCTATCATATACTTGCTCATGATAGTTTCTTGTATAAAGATTCGTAAACAGAAGGCTGGCGCCAAGGACTCATAACAACGTTTCTGAACCCACAATCAGAATAACATAGCGAAAGATATGAAAACGTAAAACCAACCATCACGTCTGTGATGGAACGAAAAATATTAAGGATATGTCCGAATATGACGATGCTGTCGAAGTCGACGCGGATGAAGGGGTAGTGCGGAAGGTGTGAAGTCTTGTATTGCTGTCGGACTATTCGATACGGACGGCCAATCTTCCTGTACTGCTTCAAGATCACTGCTTCCCGTTCGGGTATGCCCGATTCATTAAACCGTATGGTTGCTCAGTGGTTGATACGGCCGTTTTGGATACTCACTCGGGAATCGGATGTCTTACTTGCAAGCAAATCTCTGTGGGTCCCGTACGCTCCAGATACTGTAAATTGGAGAATCGGAACGCCACCCGTGTAGATCATCTACTTTGGAAGAATACGGTACGCAAGCTTTATAAGGTCGCTCGGTCCGGTATGCGGTAGATGGTACGGCCAGAATTCGTTGTGATCGGAGTGCAGCTCGTGTTTTCCATGAAGGACTTGCTCGGTCGGTACTACATGGAGCGCCTGGGATTCTCACTGGACGCGCTCCTCCACCCGTGGTTCGTGCTCTACGTCGTGTTGAACGCGACGGCGATGATCGGCCAACTGTACGTGCTTTCAGAGGTTGAACTGGGGAAGACGATGGCGCTCTTCGGTGCCACGTCGATCGTGATAGCGAACGTGCTGGGTCTTGCCCTCCTCGGAGAGGTCCTGAGTGTGCGAGAGTACAGCGGTGTGATGATAGCCATCCTCGCCTATCTGGTACTCGCTCTATCGTGAACCTCTTCTCTAGCGGAACGCAGTTTCCAGATCCAACTGGAACGAGATGTCGCCGTAGAAACCGTGTTGATTCCTACCTATCTCGCTGCTCGCTTCGGCCGTGAAATTCTCCCCGGTGATGTCCAAAGCTACCTGCGCGCCCGTTTTCGTCATTTGGGAACTGTTC
>CAYWOP010000007.1:0-15669 GCA_964459935.1 uncultured Methanosarcinales archaeon
GTTCCGTACGCTTCGTGGTGGTGGAGGTTGTCGATGTTCGCGACGCTCTGCTCTGCTCCCTCTCTCCCTGTTTCCACGATGGCATGCATGCGCTGCATCACTTCGTCGAAGTCCAGCGTGGTGTCGCCGTGCAGGCCGAAGCGGTCGAACCGTTTCGCCTCTCGGTACAGGTGGGAGCTGTGCAGTAGCGTTTTTGTGGGGATGCAGCCTCGGTTGAGGCAGGTCCCGCCGAGCGCGTCGGGTTCGACGACCGCTGTCTTATATCCACTCTTCGCTGCGATGATGCTCGCTTTCAGTCCGGCGGTACCTCCGCCGAGAACGATCACGTCGTAGTCCATATAGTAATCTCGGCGCTACCGTTTTATATAATCTCCGAAGGACATAAAAATCTGGAGTCTTCGCCATACCATATGGGATTGTTCATGAAAGACGAGGACGAGGAAGATCAGGAAGAGGAACTTGCCGACGAAGGCGACGAGGGCTGCGAGTTCTGTTAGAGAAACCCATCGATCCTGTCATACCGGAGGAATGTGAGCGCTAGCAGTGACGTATCTGCTTCGTGAGACGTGTCGGCTCTGCTATGCTTGAACAGAGAATGGCCGGGATCGTACAGTTCCGTTAATCGTGCTCGGAGTTCTCGAGCTTCATCTCTGAATCCTGTTCTGGTGAGAGCTCTTCCCATAAGTGCGTTTTTATAAGTTGATTGTTCGCCCCTGTGGGTGTCGTCCACGTGATTATGCCACAAGCCGTTATCGTAGGAAGGGCTTTGAAGCATCGCGTTCACGGTCTTTTTTGCCTTGCCGTTTTCTCCGAATGCGTGGTGAAGGATGATCTTTAGGGCTTGATCATCCGTATAGTATCGTGCGGGGGCGTCCGGATCGTTGTAATCGTGACTTTGGAAGAACTCTTCCTCTTGTTTTTCCTCTTGTAGTTGGTCGAATACTTGTTTCGCTTTTGTGGTTCTGCCGGTAAGATACAGTGCTATCGAAGCCCATAGGTTGGAGTGTGTGATTACCTGTTGGTCTAGTCGACCTGTTCGCTCTTTTATCCCTCTGTAGAGGAGGTTGCCTTTCCAAAGTTTGTCGTATTTCAGCAGCGCTTCTATCGTGTGTGTTGCGCTGTCGTGATGACCGGTTACGTGAAGACCGATCGCCCCTGTAGCTATTTTACATGTGTTGTACTGGTGTTGAAGCACCTCGTTTGTCTGATTTGTTTTTCGATGGAAGAGTTTAGTGTTCTTATCGTACGCGTTTGAGGTATAGAGGCGTGTCATTATTTCTTCGGCGGTTTTCTCATGTCCGAGCTCTGTCAGACAAAGGGCGCTTAGTCCGTTTACTTGGGGACAGATTCTATTGTCTTCGGGACTGGTTTGCAAGCCGTATTGAGAGCGTAATTTGCGTATCCCTGTTAGTACGTTTTTCTCTAATCTTTCCATGTGTTCACCTCGTAGTATGGTGGAAAGGTGTCTCTTTTGTGCCGTGTCGCTTTCACTCGTTGTATGATCGTTTCGGCGTGTTCTTCTTCGATGCTTTCGAATTCCTGCCAGGAGGGGTCTTCTGATGCGGTTTCCCATATGTACAGCACGTGGTCGAGTGTTTCGTATGGGATCCCTTGAAATGGCTCGAACCGGCCACAGCCGCTACAGATCTTGGCTGCATCGTCTGCGATTGTTTTTGTGAGGGATTCGAGATCGAAGTATGTCGCTAGCTCTTGTGCTTGATGTTTCAGTACTCCTCCTATCGGGCAAAGGTCTCCGACGAGTGCTCCCTTTGGATACCAACCGGTGAGGCGTTCGGTTCCGTTGATGGTTCCTATGTACATTCGGTTTTCTTGCATGGCTACGGTACGGAGGATGGTGTCGCAGATTCTGGCGTCGAGTGTTGCATGTTGTGATTTGCTGACCTGGTCGGTTGGAAGGCTTTTTTCTAGTCCGTTTCTTGCTGGTTCGGAATGTACTGTTTCTACTTTGATGCCTAACTGTTCTCCGATTGCTTTAGCTCGTTGGAGGGAGTCGTCGCTGTATCTTTCGTTTTGCATGGTGAGTGCTTTGACGTATCGTGGCCCCAGTGCCTTTGCTGTTAGAGAGCAGGTAAGGGAGGAGTCGATACCGCCGCTGAGTCCCACGAGCGCGGGTTTTGATACGCGTTCCTTGATGTACTGCGTGATATTTTGCACTGTCTCTCGTGGGTTGAACTCGCCGAACATTTGATGTTATTTCTAAGTAGTTAATATTTTAAATAATTTACTCCCTCCTGGGTGGGGAGAAACATTTAAATCTGCGCGTATGGTAGATATACCTATGAACACAGCGAGGGTATTGGAGGAGATAGGCCTCACCGAAGGGGAGAGCAACGTCTACCTGGCGCTCTTACGGTTAGGTAACTCTACGGTCGGTGATATTATCAAGGAAGCGGGCGTGTCCAACTCGAAGGTATACAATATCCTCGATCGGCTGAACAAGAAAGGGCTGGTTGGCATAGCGAAGATCGATAACACAAAACATTTCGAGGCAAAGGATCCGCATAGGCTTGAAGAGTTCATACGACTCAAGCAACAACGTGTAGAAAAGCAAAAGCAACAGGTTCAAAAGATTCTCCCTGATCTGCATAATCTGTATTCTCAGCAAAATGCATCGCAAGAAGCAGAGATACTGCAAGGGAAACAGGGTATCAAGACGTTCTGCGAACTGATACTCGACGAACTGGAGGACGAAGATACGTTCTATATAATGGGTGCGCCGAAGGAGGCCAACGAACTGCTCGGTCCGTACTTCCAAGACTGGCATGAACGACGCGTTGACAAACAGGTTCACTGCAAACTCCTCTACAACAGAGATGCGGCGGACTGGAAAGATCGGAGAGAAGAAACTCCGATGACCGAGACACGATTCTTACCGGAGGAAGTAAAAACGCCCGCTCTTATCGATATCGGAAAGCCGTATGTCGCTACGATGCTCTTTGGAACTGCTCCGCTGTGCATCGTCATAAAGAATAACAAGATCGCCGAGAGTTATCTCAGCTATTTCAAGTTCTTATGGAATGCTGCAGATTAACCCTAGCACACCGGGTGAGTTGAAGTACCATTCTGTCATCTTGAGGAATAAAGGACGAGTTAGCTAGTCTTTTCTGCAGAAGTAGTTCAGCGCATCGAACCCGCCGACCGTCGTGCTCCTTCGTTGTTCTAGAACTTGTAATCCTGCTCGTTCAAGCACCGACCGTGCCTGATCGTCGCTCAGGAGGTACTGTGTGACGGAATCCCCGTATTTTTCCCGTTCTATCGCCCCTTCCCCTTCTTTGAAACCGGCGTAGAGTATACCGTCAGGTCGGAGCACGCGGACAAGCTCATCCATCACCTGTTCCAGTTCATCCCCTGTGAAGAAGATGAGGACGGAGTTGCACCAGACGCCGTCGAAGCTATCGTCAGAGAACGTAAGATTCCGAATGTTCATGACGTGGAACTCACCGGTTTGTTCACGCTTTGCATGGTCTATCATCGGCTCCGCCGCGTCCACTCCGACCGCATCAACCCCTTTTCTATTGAAGTAGTCTACGTCTCTGCCGTGACCGCAGCCAGCGTCGAGCACCTGTCCATCAACACGGGCGATGAACGTGTCGAGCAGGGCGACGTAGTCTTCAGACATGGCGTCGATACCGTTCCGCTCCGCGTACGTCGCTGCTCCGTCTGCGTAGAACTTTATGGGATCGTCCATCTAGCTATCTCCGGTGATTCCGCTAGGATCTGTCTCGTCTTCATCGCTCGTCACGGAGGCATCCGTGACCACGTTCTCCGCTTCCTCCTGGAGCGCGTCCGCGATGCTACGTGCTCTGTTCTGCAGTTGTTCTCGCACGTATTGTTTCAGGTCGAACTGGTGTGAGAACGGTGCGGTGTAGCCCGTCACGAGTAACGGGATGGTCGCGTTGCCGGTGATGTCGATGAGCACGCGTTCCTGTGTGAGGAGTGCTTGGCCCAGCTCGCCCGTGGCTTGCCAGGTGACTTCGTGGCTGAACGGTGTCGTCGTGTCAGTTCTGCTGTCCAGCGTGAACGGTGGTATCGTTCCGCTTCCCAGGACGGTGCCGCTCCTGTTCAGGCTGACCGTGTACGCGCCGTGCCTGACGGGGAGTGAGAGGTATGCTGGGTTGGAGAGTGTGAGCTCTGCGTTGAACGTTGCGCTCGTTGTTGAGACGCTTTCCACACCGGTGATGCGTACGTTCTCTACGTTCACATTCGTGAGGCCGTAGCCAAGGAAGGCGATGAGCGCGAGTACGAGTAGTATGATAATCGTGTTCCCATGTTTTCCGAGGAACGCACCCATGGATCGAAGAGGCGCAGCCAGCTTTATAAGTTGCTGGTAGGGGCGCCGGCGCTGATCCTACGACTTAACAGATTTCCATGTGCGTGTCGTAGAGCATGGCGACGTCCTCGTCCATCTTCTCGAGCTCTTGCTTCACGGTCTTCCGCAGTTCCTTCGCCGTGACCTCGTGACGTTCCTGTAACCACTCTTGCACGTGGGTGAGCACGTCGTTGGCCATCTCCTCCGCGGTCTGGTCATCGTGGTGCGCGTTGAGCGCTGCGGCGTAGACGCTTCCGTAGAGCTTCTTCTCCTCGAACGGTTCTTCCTGTCCGTGTCTTTTTACAACATGTTGCATGGTCAGTTGAGGTTGATGACGCCGCTGGCGATGAGCATGAGCAACCAGCCCAGTCCGATGAGGAGGAGGCCCGTGAAGTACCGCATGTATGCCTTGTTGGTCTGTTTCCAGTTCTTGATATCCTGCACTTTCGACCCGGCCATGACGAGGAGGAGGATGATGATGAGCGGCATGACGAAGATGATGTTGTACGCTATGAGGAGCAGGACGGCGGTGAGGTTGAAGTTCTGTGAGAGGAGTAGCGTTATCGCGAGGTAGGGACCACCCGTGCAGGGGAGCTCGACGCTGCTGACGAATATTCCTAGGAAGATCACAGTACCGATGCTGAGGTTCTTCATCTTCTCCTTGATCTTCTTACTGTACTTTTCCGGGATCATCAGGCTGAAGCCTTCGCCGTACCAGAAGTAATCCTTCAGCTCGACGAGGCCCATCAGCACCACCGCGATCCCGACGATGATGCTGATACCCTCGGACACGACCAACGGTATCTCGCTCATGATCGCGGTGAGTCCGAAACCGAATGCGAGGTAGGTGAAGAACACGGCTGCGATGTAGATGGAACCGATCTTGAGCATCTCTTTCTGGTTTTTCGATACGAGTAAGGTGCTGACGAGCAGTATGAGCACGCCGATAGCGCAGGGGTTGATGCTGTCCACGGCTGCGGTGGCCAGCACGGCGCCGATCGTCGGCAGGGTAATCTCTACTGCCATGTTATCCCTCCGATGGTCTTGGATTTTCGCTCGTAGTCATCGTATGACCATCCTTGGCTTTCCCAGGAACTGCAAAGCTTGCTCGTCGTTTGCTGTGGATCGCTGTCGAACTCGATGATGATGCAGTCACCGGGCGGGACGTACGGGTCCGGGTAGTAGAGGTAGTCGCTGTAGTTCTGGATACGATCGCCGTTCACGTACACCTGCAGCTCTGCCGGTTCCCCATCGCACGTGTCGCCCGGTCCTTTCCTGACCGTCCCGTTCTTCGCAGGATAGATGAGTGTGCCGTTCGCCAGCTTCCCTCCGATCACGTCGAAGTAACTACCGAGGTCTACATCTGGGATGTCCATCACCGTGCCTTCGACGTGGATACGGTCGTCGTCGTGTTCATGGAATATCGGCGTGCCGACCTTATTGCTGAAGCCTTGCGGGTCGCGCATGTCCAACCGCTCACCGCACACATGGACTTGATAGTCCGCGTGCCAGTGCACCGGCCCGCCGGTCTGGCTGTTCACGTTCTGTACGACGATCGTGAACGCGAAGTACAACGTCGCTGCCATGACAACCGTCGATATGGTCCAGAAGATGATGTGCTTGCCGGACTCGCTGAGATGGTCCTTGAGCGGGAGGACGAGAATCGTTACCAATATGAGTAGGGCTCCGGCGATCTTCAGACCGAGCACGCCTGTCTGTACGACCGGGCTTTGCTCTCCCGCGGCGAGTACGGCGGGGAGTGCGAGGAAGAACGCGTACAACCACCTCTTATTCATCAAGACCGAGTCACACACGGCGATATTTAAACGTTTTCGTGGTTGTAGATGTGCTCCGCCTGACGTTTGCGGACATCGTTCGTGTATTCAAGATGCAGTTCGGCGAGACCTTCTCGGTACGCCATCTGTGCCTGTCGTTTTCGCTCCGCTTCCTTCGCTCGTTCTCTGTACGAGTCGATGGTCGCTCCCGTTCGGAGGGGGAGTGACCGTTCTAAGGCCTTTTGGCCCAGGCCGTGCCCGTTGAGCGGGGTCTCGTGCAGACGCTTCACCGGACCGAGGTGCGCGTGCACGTACTCTTCTGCGTGCGGGAATTCCTGGGTGAAACCTATTCGTATATCGGTGGGTCCGATCGGGTCGGAGCTGCGTTTAACGTTTTCGACCACGTTCCGTCGCCGCCGTGCAAGTGTTACGAAATCGTCGATCACTCCTGGTTGCTCGGCTCGTGTTGCACGGATGAGCTGGTCGTCTGTGGGGAGGTAGGTTTGTGGAAGCACGGGGTTGCTCTGCTGCCATTCTCCGTATGCGGTATGGAAGAGGTTTTTAATTGAGTATGCACGGTTGACGGTCGTTTCGAGTTTCTGTCTCGCCTCTTGTGCGGCAGATGGTGGTAGTCGTAATTCAACAGCGGTGTCGTGTAGTATTTGGTTTACCGTGGTCAGCATGTCTTCTCGTCGTGCACGGAGTGCTTGTTGGGTTTCATGCTCTGAACTTCTAGTATTGTCTTCCCCTGGATGAAGTGTTGCTAGAGCGTTGAAGGCTCCGATGGCCTTGCGGATACGTTTCACTGTATCAAGGGTACGACTGCCTTGTTTATATTAGCTCTGTGTGCGAATTGGTGTTTGTAAGTGGTCACTCCTCGTATATCGGGAACTGCTGGCAGAGCTGCTCGACCTCGTCTCGCACCGCTTCTACGTCGGTGTCGAGGAGGACGCGTTCGAAGAACTTTGCTATTTTACGCATCTCTGCTTCTTCCATGTCCCTCGTGGTGATGGCGGGCGTGCCGAACCGTATCCCGCTCGGGTCGAACGGTGGGTTGGGATCGTACGGTACCGTGTTCTTATTCACGTAGATCCCCGCCTCTTCCAACCGTTGCTCCGCTTCCTTGCCTGAAAGATGTTTGGAGACGTCCATCAGGACCATGTGGGTATCGGTGCCGTCGCTGATCAGGTCAAAGTTGTCCCTGAGTTCGTCCGCGAGCACCTCCGCATTTTTCACGACTTGCTGTGCGTATTCGGTAAATTCTGGTTGGAGCGCTTCGTGGAAGCACTGCGCTTTCGCGGCGGTCGTGTGGTCGTGCGGTCCGCCTTGGAGCCCTGGGAAGACGGCCTTGTCGATCGCCTCCGCATACTCTTCCTTGCACATGATGATCGCGCCGCGCGGCCCGCGGAGCGTCTTGTGCGTGGTCGTGGTAATCACGTCTGCATACGGAACCGGTGATGGATGGGCGTCGCCGGCGACGAGTCCGCCGATGTGGCTCATATCCGCGAAGAGTAGTGCATCCGTGGCGTCGCAGATCTCTCGGAATCGTTCCCACTCGACCGCTCTGGGGTACGCGGTGAAGCCGGCTTCGATGAGCACCGGATCGTGTTCCTCCGCGAGGGAGCGCACCTGGTCAAAATCGATCCGTTCGTCCTCTTCGCGTACGCCGTAGTGCACCGGATCGTACAGTTGTCCTGAGAAGTTGACGTCGTGGCCGTGGGTGAGGTGGCCGCCGTGGCTGAGCCGCATGGCGAGGAACGTGTCGCCGGGCTCCATGAGGGCGTGGTAGACGGCCATGTTCGCGGGACTACCGCTGTATGGCTGGACATTGACGTGGTCGGCGCCGAAGAGTTCTTTCGCTCGTTGGATCGTGAGGTTCTCTATTTCGTCGATGACTTCGTTCCCGCCGTAGTACCGCTTGCCGGGGTAGCCTTCGCTGTACTTGTTTGTCAGGACGGAGCCCGTCGCTTCCATCACGGCGGGGCTGGCGAGGTTCTCGCTGGGTATCATCTCGAGCCCTTCCTGTTGGCGTTCTCGCTCCTTCTCGATGAGTTCCTGTACGTGTTGGTCTGGTTCCTGTTTCATATGAAGGTCACGCTGGTGAAGAGCCAGTAGTTGAAGGAGATGTTTGTGAGGAGGAACACGCAGGTCTTGTAGAGTCGTCCGCCGTGTAGCACGGTGATGATCGTGCTGGTGGTGACGGCGTACATGATTGCTAACATGATGCCCGTTGTGGCGAACGATGCGGAGAGCGTTCCTGCGAGGATGCCGACGATCGCGTACGCTGGGATGTTGATGAACTGGTACGTGCTGTTGAAGCCGAAGATGATTCCATAATACGTGGCGCCGAAGAGGACGCCGGCGATCGCTCCGGCGGTGCTCCCGTAGCTGTGTCCTACAAGGACGGTGTTGAAGAGGACGAGTTCGAAGCCGATCGGGAACGAGGAGTAGAACGGTTTGAGCGTGACCTTGTAGAGCAGGTTGAACGCTATCTCCGCGACGTACAGTGCGGTGATGAGGAGGAGTGCTGCTGCGTTGTCCTGGAGGAAGATGACGAGAGTGAACGCGAGTGCGGGGTAGAGCGGTGATGGTTGGTAGTCGAGTGCGTGCAGGGTGGAGTACGCGGTGTAGAGGATGGCGATGGCCGTTATAGTAATGAACAGGTCAGTGGTGAGCACGCCGACGAGTGCGAGGAACGTCCACAGTAGGACCCATTCGTTCGCTTCGCGTATACCGTTTCGGATGCGTTGCTCTGTCCCGCGGATATACTCACTCAACCCCATCTTTATCTGAAAAACGGAGTCGGTATATATTACTTGCTCAAACAGAGAATAATTTTCTATATAGAAAAATATGGCTGAAGTTCGATATTTTTATTTCGTCTTGCATGGAATCGCTACAACGAGTGCAGGTTAGGCTGAGCGAAAATGAGCTTGCAGAAGGAAGTAGTGAGAACGGGGGCTATGATCAGGCATTCAGCCGCTGAAAGCATTTGTTTTCGAATCGCAATGCGATTTAATGTGTGGACTGACTGTTTTAAGGATTTTGCGGTCATGGGCGAGGGGCATCTCATACGTGAAGAAGCGAAACCTGACCGGTAAGTATCCCGGTAAATTTAAATACGTCGTAACAGCGAATATTGGTATGGGAGTGAAAGCTCACCGGGCCGTTCCAGACGGGTTGAAAAAGTTCTCACAGGCGACGAACGTACTACGCACCGGGTATGAGAACACGCGTAAGAACCGTATCCAGTACTTCGACAGAGCTCTTGACGAATATGCTGACGTGATGGAAGATCTCTTAGAACAGAATAAGCAAGATAGGTTCTTGCTGGAGGAAGAGGTCGCTTTTCTTGAACGTTCGGTGAGCGTGTTCAGTGAGGCTCGCACTGATGAACTGCGGTTAGAGCGATACGCAGAGCTACACATACTCGGTCTTCAGGCTATTTTGGCGCGGGTGACGGATGTCGCGGAGCAATTCAAGGAGGACGTACTCGAGGAAGAGTTCGACGGGACCGGACGGAGAGAACGATACCTGGTCGTTATGTCAAATTTGCGCTACGAGATAGAGCAACTAAGTGACGAGTATGAAGAGATTGATATAACGGAGATTGGACGTTCAAGGCGAAGGGTGATGCTTCGTCGGTCCAAACACCTATTGGACGTCTTACAGACACTCTATTTCTCGCTCACTTCCGGTGATTTCGGCAAGATTGACGAACTCTATGATGAAAGCTTTCGTATCTATGACGTCGATTCCATCCAGTTAGAGCTTGAGAGTAAGCCGCTGAAATGAAGAACAGCTTCGACACAAATGTACTTCTTTACGCTCCATTTTCTCGTTCTTGTGCTGTCCTCGTGAATGAGAAGGTAGAGGACTTACACCGCGTTATTATATCCTATGTCGTGTATGAGGAGGCAGAGCCAAAACTGAACAAGCTATTCTCAATGCTATCCGCCTTGCGTAGTGAGTGTAAAGATAGTTCGGATTTCAGAGAGCTGCTTCGTTCTGAGAGGTATGCACCATTACGCAGTATATTTCCTCAACATCACTCACTTCTGCACGCTCTTGCCGACCAGGGATACTTTGATGAGGAGGAAGTCGACCGGTTTTTGGAATACCTCTTGGTCGAGATACGCAAGGTGTTGAAGTTGCTGCAAGTGGAAGACTGTCTATACCCGGCGGATGCTGATACAGCGAAGGAGCGCCTCAAATCTGCCAGGGTGATAAACGTCCGTGAGAAGCTTCAAAATACTGTAACTGATAGTGATAGCAAGATCGTAGGCCTACTTCATGATTTCTGTCTACGGTATGAGAGCCGTGTGAACGTATTTTCCACTGATAGGAGTGATTTGGTTGAGAATAAGCGTAAGATACAGAGAATTTCTCCTTCTGTGATTGTCCAGGAGGTATCTGATTTCGATCCGGAAGATTTGCAGGTGCGAGATTTCGTTTAGCCCGTAGGGGGCTCTCCGAACTGACAGAGAGTGTTTCTGTTGTTATTCCGTATCTACGGATGGCCAATATCTTATAATGCTTTCTAGCATTTTCTTACTTATGCGACGAGTCTCTGTACTTGCAATCATGGGACTGACGGTACTGCTCATCAGTTGCGCGCCGCAGAGCTCCGACGATACGGTCGATACGACGAACTCTTCAAGTAATGATTCGATAGAAACAGTGGCAACAGATCTCCGCGTGCCCTGGGGGATCGCCTTCCTTCCCAGCGGTGACCTGCTCGTCACGGAACGGCCGGGAACGCTGCGGCGCATCGGTGAACGGAATAGGACGTACGAGATACCCCAGGCAATGGAGTACGGAGAAGGGGGTCTTATGGGCATCGAACTCCATCCGAACTTCACGGAGAACAGGAAGCTGTATCTCTATCACACGTACGAGACAGGGGGCAGGGTGCGAAACAAGATCGTACAGTACCGACTGAACGGTTCACTGCACCAACGGAACGTGCTCCTCGAAGGTATCCCGGGTGCCCCGTATCACGATGGTGGACGTCTGGAGTTCGGTCCGGATGGCAAGCTCTATGCGACGGTCGGGGACGCGACGGAAGCGGAGAAGGCGCAGGATCCGAGCACGCTCCATGGCACTGTTCTCCGACTCAACCCAGACGGTGCTATTCCAGACGGTAATCCGTTCGACAGTGTTGTCTATAGCTATGGACATCGGAACGCGCAAGGACTGGCGTGGCATGATGGCGATCTGTGGATTACCGAGCACGGACGGTCCGGCTTCAGATCGGGCTTGGACGAGCTCAACCTGGTTCGTCCTGGCAGGAACTACGGCTGGCCGGTCATCGAAGGGGATGAGGCCAAGGAGGGCATGGAAGGTCCGGTGGTGCACAGCGGTCCGGACGTGACGTGGGCGCCTGGGAGTGCGGCCGTGGTCAACGACAGCCTGTACTTCGGTGGGTTGCGGGGGAAGAGCTTGTACGAAGCACATATCGCGAACGAAACAATTACCGAACTGGAAGCGCATTTCAAAGGACGTTTCGGACGTCTCCGAGCCGTTCATGTTGGACCGGAGGGCGATCTCTACGTGACCACAAGTAATAGAGATGGAAGAGGAGATCCACGTGCGGCCGATGACAAGATCCTGCGTGTAGATCCGTCCGATCTCTCATGAGTTACGGTTGTATGTCGTCGCTACCGATTCAAAGAATCGGTAGTTGAAATATCGCCCTCCGCGATTTCCAACCAGCAGCTTTGCTGCTGGCATTCAACAATAATTTACAATATTGAAAAGAAGTATTACGGTACCGATATATCGCTACCGATACATTTATATTTCTCTTTCCTTATATTATGTGCGTGACCAGCAAACTCCGCCTCCTCACCATCAAGCTCCTCCGGGACGAACCGGCGACGGGCTATGACATCGCGGAACGCATCGAAGACACAACGGGATGGAAGCCGAGCTACGGCAGCATCTACCCGCTCCTCGAACGACTCGAAGACGAAGGCAATATCGCCGGAAAAGAGCAAGGAGATAAAACAGTATATAGACTCACAGAGAAAGGGAAAAAGTCGCTCGACATACAGGAACAACGACGGCAACTGTTCGAAGAGATGGAAGAGAACGCAAAGGTCCTCGGCGTCCTCATGGACGAAGATATGACCCCTGTCGTTGAAATGCTCCGACAGCTCCAAACGGGCGACGACCCGCTCGAACCCGTCAGGGATGAAATAGTGGAGTTCCGCAACGCACTCATCGAGCTCGCACTCAACGGCAACATCGAACCGCTCGAAGACGATATCAAAGAACTCCTCGAGCAAGGCAAACGGATGGTGACACCATGAGCACCATCATCGAACTCGACGACGCGTGGAAGATCTACGAGATGGGCGAGACAGACGTGGAAGCACTGCGCGGCCTTTCGTTAACAGTGGAACGGGGCGAATACATGGCGCTCATGGGTCCCAGCGGTTCTGGAAAGTCGACGGCGATGAATATGATCGGCTGCCTCGACACGCCCACCCGGGGCGAGATCTACCTCGACGGCACCGACATCGCCACCCTCGAGGAATCGGACCTCGCACAGATACGCGGGAAGAAGATCGGCTTCGTCTTCCAGAAATTCAACTTGATACAAACGTTGGATGCGCTCGAGAACGTCACCCTGCCCATGCTCTTCCAAGGCACACCACACGACGAACGCGAACAACGCGGGTCCGAACTACTGGACAAAGTGGGACTCGGCGACCGCCTCCACCACACACCCAGCGAACTCAGCGGCGGACAGCAACAACGCGTCGCCATCGCCAGAAGCCTCGCGAACGAACCCGAGGTCATCCTCGCCGACGAACCCACGGGTAACCTGGATACGGAAACGGGAGCGGTCGTCCTCGACCTCCTCGAAGAACTCCACGAAGAAGAAGGCGTGACCATCGTCAGCGTCACCCACGATCCAAACGTAGCTGAACGCGCAGAACGCACCGAACACTTAAAAGACGGCAAACTGGAGGGTACAGCATGAAACGATACATACTCCTACTGACACTACTCACCGCGACCACACTCGCCGCCACCAACCTGACAGGAACAGGAGCGGACGTCGACGTCTCCATCTTGAAGTATGAGCCAGTACCAGCCCAACCCGGTGATGAAGTAACGGTCTGGATCTCAGTCGAGAACAACGGCGGCGGCGAAGCCCGCGGCGTCACCATGGAGTACCTGGACAACTACCCGTTCACCCTCCAGACCGGCGAACAACGGACCCACACCATCCGAACGCTCCCGGGCGGCGAGGAATACGTGGCGAAGTTCAGGACGCGCATCGCACAAGACGCCAGCAGCGGCACCGCCCAGATCGCCGTCAAATACGACACGAAGGCACAGGGCTATCAACGCCTCTTCCTACCCCTCGATATCAAGAGCAGGATAACCACGCTCCGCATCACCGACGTCACGACCACACCAGAACGGTTCACACCCGGCGGCACAGGCAATCTTTCTTTCACGGTCGAGAACATCGCGGACTCCTTGGTCCAGGACGTCACGCTCACACTCGACCTCGCCGGGTCCGACGCTCCCGTGACACCCAAGCGCAGCTCCACGGAGCTGAAGATCGACGAACTCCGATCCGGAGCGGCCCACACGTTCACCTACAGCCTGAGTACCGAGTACGACGCGGAGGCGAACGTGTACAGGATCCCCGTCAACCTCAGCTTCACAACTGAGAGCGGGGAAACTGTCACCAATGACGATACGGTCGGCATCGCCATCGCCGCCGACCCCGCACTCATCACCACCGTGGACAGCCACGACATCTACACAGATAAAAAACGCGGTACGGTCACGCTGAAGTTCGTGAACCGGGGCACCGACGAGATCAAGTTCACCAGCGCCACGCTCCGAGCCGATCCCAGCTACGCACTCCTCTCACCCAGCAGGGAGTACTACATCGGCAACATCCGCAGTGACGACTACGAACTCCAGGACCTCCGACTCCGCGCCCAGAACGACACGGTGACCCTGCCCCTCACCATCACCTATCACGACGCCGCCAATAAAGAATATACCAGAGAGGAAACGATAACGCTCGACCTCGTCGAACAAGCCGCCGTGGAAGGTGAACAAGGCTCCAACACGTGGATCTACATCGCCATCCTCATCGCCGTCCTCCTCGCGGCGTGGTGGTGGAAGCGACGCTGACATGCTCGACAAAGCCAAACTCGTCTACCGGAACCTCAAGGACCGACGGCTCCGCACGTTCCTGACCATGATCGGCATCTTCATCGGCATCGCCGCCGTTGTCAGTCTGATCAGCCTGGGACAAGGTCTTGAACAGGCGATCCGCGACGAGTTCATCGGTCTCGGCGGGAACACAATAACGATCCAGCCTAAAGGCCAAGGCTTCGGACCGCCCGGCACCCTGGCCGCGTCCAAACTCACGGATGACGATCTGGAAACGGTGCAACGCGTCCGTGACGTGCAGAGCGCGTTCGGCCGCCTCATCAAACCCGTCACGGTTCAATTCAATGATGAAACGGAAACGGTCTTCACCGCTACACTTCCCGAAGACACGGAAGACCGGGCGTTCCTCTTCGAGGCGCGCAGCATCGAACCAGCACAGGGACGACTGCTCGAACCAGACGACAACGGGGTGATGGTCGGGCACCAGTACTTTGAAGAAGAAACGTTCGGCAGGCCGATACGCGCCGGCGACAAGGTCACCCTGAACAACAAGACGTTCGATGTCACCGCGGTCCTCTCCGAAGCCGGCGCGCCCGAGATCGACATCAGCTTCCAGATCAACGAAGAACGACTCCGCGACCTCCTCCAAATACCTGAAGAATACAGCGCCATCGTCGCCAGGACGGACCCCGACGCGAACGTCACAGCCGTCTCCCACGCCATCACCAGAGCATTACGCAACGACCGCAACGTTGACCGGGGTGAAGAGGACTTTACGGTCGAGACGCCGCAAGAGCTCTTCCAGCAGTTCAACACGATCATCCTGATCGTCCAAGCCGTCCTCGTCGGCATCGCCGCGATCAGTTTACTCGTGGGCGGCGTCGGCATCACCAACACCATGTTCACCAGCGTCGTCGAACGCACCAGCGAGATCGGTATCATGAAAGCCGTCGGTGCGCGTAACAGCGACATACTCCAGATCTTCCTCATCGAATCCGCCGCGCTCGGACTCGTCGGCGGCATCATCGGCGTCACCCTCGGCGTCGCGCTCAGCAAAGCCGTCGAGATCCTCGTCAACGCCGCCGGCTTCGCACTCCTCACCACCAGCTATTCACCCGCGCTCATCATCGGTAGCCTCGTCTTCTCCACCGTCATCGGCGTGATCGCAGGAGTCGTCCCCGCCATCCGCGCGAGCCGGATGCAACCAGTGGAGGCGCTCAGAGCATGATCGAATACATCAAGCTCGCCATCACGAACCTCAAACACCGCAGCCTCCGCACCTGGCTCACCCTCCTCGGCATCTTCATCGGCATCGCCGCCGTCGTCAGTCTGATCAGCATCGGACAAGGCCTCGAAACAGCGGTCACCCAGCAGTTCGAGACGCTCGGCCGTGACGTCCTCATAATCCAACCA